>NZ_JBSGCE010000042.1:0-85562 GCF_053601695.1 Nonomuraea sp. NPDC004702 | reverse complement strand
ATCCTGCTCTGCCAGCTCGGCTACTCCGTCCCGAACCCCGCCCACCTGATGAACGACTTCTGGACCACCCTCTACCAGGCCCTCGACGACTGACCGGGGCCCGCTCCGGCGACGAGGCGGGCACGGGCCGCGCCTGACTGCTCAGCTGGGCCGGGCCGCGGCGGTCAGCTCGCGCAGCCGGGCCAGGAACGCCTGCCCGGCCGGCCCGGTGTCGAGCGGCAGCAGGTACGAGCTCGCCTCCGACGATCCGAACCACCGCGCCTGCACGTCGACCCCCGTGGCCCGCCCGTTCAGCGCGGGGTCCGCGACGTGCAGCGAGACGTCCGCCAGCCTGGCGCCCAGCCGCACCTGCGTGTCCCGGTCGGTGACGGTGGCGATCACGATCACGCCCGGCGTGACGACGGCCGCCGTGGTGAACGGCCCGACCTCCGGCCCGGCCGCCCTGGACGCGCCGAACAGCCCGCTCAGCAGGCCGCGCCGCCCGCGGCCCGGCGGCGGGACGGGGACGCTGCGGGTCTCGCAGCAGACGTCGGCCGTCTCCGCCAGGTCACCGAGCAGCTGCTGCCCGGCGTATTCCGTGACCGCGGCCCGCAGACGGTCGTCCAGGTCGTTCACCGGGCACAGCCGGGTCGCTCTGGTGTGGTCGAGGCTCATGACGCTCCCCTGATGAGGTCGGGCGGACGGGCGCCCGGCGGCGCCCATCGCGCCGCCGGGCTCATTCGTGCGGCCACAGGCCGGCGAGGCGGGCGATGCGGAGACCGGCGTGCAGCTCCAGGCGGATCGACCCGTCCGTGATGTCGCAGCCGATGACCTCGCGGATGCGGTCGAGCCGGTAGTAGAGCGTGCTGCGGTGGATGCGCAGCCGCCGCGCCGCGCTCTGGATCTCGCCGCCGCTGTCGAGGTAGCCCTCCAGCGTCGCCGCGAGCTCGACGCCGTGCGGCGCGTCCAGCAGGCGCCGCACTCCGTCGGGGAACTGGCTCGGCGTCAGCCGGTCGAGCGGCAGCTGCAGGAACAGGCGGTCGAGGCCGAGCTCGTCCCAGAAGACGCGCTTGCCGTACCGCTGCGGATCGAGGCGCGAGGCACGCTGGGCGAGCCGGGCCTCGTGGTAGGACTCGACCGCCTGCGCCAGCGACGGCTGCACGCCGCCCACGCCCGCCACGACCGCCTCCAGACCCGGCCCGGCGAGCGCGCGTTCGAGCCTGTCGCGATTCACCGGACGCGGGAAGAGAACAATTCCTTCGGCCCCGAGAACGGCGCCGACGATTTTCACCGTCGTCGATCTCGTGGTGAATTCAAGAGTCGCCTCGACGGCCAGCCGGGTAATGGATCTGGGCGCCGACTCGGGGGCCCGGAGAACGAGCACCGAATAATGCTCGACATCGTCGATGAGATTGTCCCGCACGAGTTTCCCGGCCGCCTCCGCGCGTTTCTCCGGCGATTCTCCGAGCAATTCCGCGAGCAGCTGCCGGGAATTCTCGGTGCCGTGCCGGCGGTCGGAGATGCGCAGCGACAGCAGCGCGCCCATTTCCGGCGCGGCCGATTCCAGCAGCGCCAGGTCGTCGGCGCGCGGCGTCTCCCGGTCCTCGACGTAATAGACGTAGCCGAGCAGTTGCTGCTCATGGCGCAACGGCAGCACGACCAGCTCGCCGTCGTCCTGGGGGACCCGCACGCCGTGCCTGGCCTGGCGCAGCCGATGCTGCTCCACCAGCGGCTTCGTCAGCGGGGCGGTCGAGCCGGCGAGCAACCGGGCCAGCCGGGCGAGCCGCGCGTCGGTGTCGTGGACGCTGAACGCCGCGATCCTCAGGTCCTGATCGACCACCACGAGCGCCACGCCCAGGCGATCGGCCAGATCTTGCACGGCGTCATCAAGGCTCACCGGGGTTGCTCCTCTCCTGCGACACAGCGTCGGATCGGCGCCGACAACTAACGACAGATCGTACGAAGCGCATCAACGTGGTGTCCGTCTACGGTGGTGCGACAGCGCACAAGTTAGCAATGCGAGGGGTGCGGGTGGCAAGCCCCGCCGTCGCCCCGCGGGCCGATCACAGCCGTCCGCCCGATCAACAGATCATGCCGGGCAATGCCCGTACAGCACGGGAAGGAACCCATTCCAGTGACCGAGCGCACCGTCGAGACCAACGGCTATTCCACGTTTTTTCTGGAAAGCGGCGACGACAACCGCGAGACCGTGATCCTGCTGCACGGCGGCGGCCCCGGCGCCAACGCGGTGTCCAACTGGAGCGGCTTCATGCCCGCCCTCGGCGACGACTACCACGTGCTGGCTCCCGACCTCGTCGGCTACGGCCGCACCGACCATCCCGAGGACATGCCGGGCAGCCTGACCGGCTGGATGCGCATGCGGGTCGAGCAGGTGCTCGCCCTGATGGACGCCCGCGGCGTCGAGCGGGCGCACCTGGTCGGCAACTCGATGGGCGGCGCCCTGGCCATGCACCTGGTGATGACGGCGCCGCAGCGCTTCGCCCGGATCTCCCTGATGGGCAGCGCGGGCGGGCACTCGCAGCCGACGCCCGAGGTCATGCGGATGGTGTCCTTCTACAAGGACCCGACGATCAGCGCCCTGGAGAACCTCACCAAGTGGTTCGTCTACGACGAGGACGCGCTCGGCACGTCGATCTCGGAGATCACCGAGACGCGTTACCAGGAGGTCATGCGGCCCGAGGTGCGGCGTTCCTTCGAGCGCTTCTTCTCCTCCTCGCCCGCCGAGATGGCCGTGCCGCCGTCGGCGCTTCGCCGGATGCCGCACCCGTTCCTCGTCGTGCACGGCCGCGAGGACCGGTTCGTCACCCCCGACTCCAGTGTCTTCCTCCAGCAGCACCTGCCCAACGCGCAGCTGCACATCTTCCCGCACTGCGGCCACTGGGTGCAGATCGAGCGCGCCGCCGAGTACGCGGCGCTGCTGCGGGGCTTCCTCACCGACGCGTTCTGACCTCGTACGACAGGAGACATCAGGCATGGACATCAAGCAGCTCGGCTACCTCGGCCTGTCCGCGCGCGAGCCGGACGCCTTCACCGCCTACGCCACGGACATCCTCGGCATGCAGCGGGTCGCGGGGGAGGACGGCGCCACCCACTTCCGCATCGACGACGTGCACCACCGCATCACCGTCGAGGCCGGCGAGCAGGACGGCGGCGCCTACTACGGCTGGGAGGTCGCCGACGCCGGCGCGCTGAGCGCCGCGCTCGACGAGCTGAGCGACCACGGCGTCGTGGCCTGGCAGGCGACCCAGCGCGAGCTGGAGATCCGCCGCGTGGCCGGCATGGCGCACTTCCTCGACCCGGCGGGCAACCGGGTCGAGCTGTTCCACGGGGCCTCGGCGGGCGAGGGGCAGTTCACCTCGGCGCGCGACATCGAGCGGTTCGTCACGGGCGACCTCGGCCTCGGCCACGTGGTGCTGGCCAGCCCGGACGTGGCGGCCCAGCAGCGGTTCTACACCGACGTCCTGGGCTTCAAGATCAGCGACACGATGCGCAGGCCGTTCCAGGCCACGTTCCTGCACACGAACCCGCGCCACCACAGCATCGCCTTCGTGGACGGCCCGTTCTTCGGCATCCACCAGCCGTTCCTGCACCACTTCATGCTGGAGGTCCCCGACATGGACCAGGTCGGGCGCACCTACGACCTGGTGCTGGACCGCGACGTCCCGGTCACCATGACGCTCGGCCGGCACAGCAACGACCAGATGTTCTCCTTCTACGCCGAGTCCCCGGTGGGCGTGCACACCGAGTTCGGCAGCGGTGGCGTGCTCATCGACGACGCGACCTGGCAGGTCACCGAGATCCCCGGTCCCGACCTCTGGGGCCACCGGCACTGACGTCCCTCCCTTCTAGGAGCCATTGACATGGAAACCCTCACCCCCGTCGTGGAGACGGACGTGCTGATCGTCGGCGCCGGCCCGGCGGGCGCCACCGCCGCGGCGCTGCTCTCGACGTACGGCATCGCCAACGTGGTGCTCAACAAGTACGCCGGGGTCTCGAACACGCCTCGCGCGCACATCACCAACCAGCGCGGCGTCGAGGTGCTGCGCGACCTCGGGCTGGAGGGCGAGGTGACCAGGAACGCCACCCCGCAGCACCTGATGGGCGAGCACGTGTACGCCACCAGCCTCGCCGGCCAGGAGCTCGGCCGCCTGCGCACGTGGTACACCCACCCGCACTTCAAGGCCGAGCACGACCTCGCCAGCCCGTGCTCGGTGTGCGACCTGCCGCAGCACGTGCTGGAGCCCATCCTGGTCAACGCGGCCGCCGCGCGCGGGTCGTCGGTGCGCTTCAACACCGAGCTGCTGACGTTCACGCAGGACGACGACGGCGTGACCGCCCTGGTCAAGGACCGGCTGACCGGCCAGGAGTACGGCATCCGCAGCAAGTACCTGATCGG
The DNA here is from genome assembly GCF_053601695.1 of Nonomuraea sp. NPDC004702. NCBI lineage: Bacteria > Bacillati > Actinomycetota > Actinomycetes > Streptosporangiales > Streptosporangiaceae > Nonomuraea > Nonomuraea sp. NPDC004702. The sequence goes on along the minus strand of NZ_JBSGCE010000042.1, from coordinate 81,166 downwards.
CGCGGACGGCGGCAACTCGACCGTCGCCGCGCAGGCGGGCCTGCCGCTGGTCGGCAAGATGGGGCTCGGCGGCTCGATCAACGTGGTGTTCGAGGCGGACCTCACCCGCTTCGTCGAACACCGTCCGGGTGACATGTACTGGTTCGTCCAGCCGGGCGTCGGTCACGACGGCAACGGCATCGGCGTGCTGCGCATGGTGCGCCCGTGGACCAAGTGGGTCGGCGTGTGGGGCTACGACGTCGAGGCCGGGCAGCCCACGCTCACCGAGGAGGACGGCGTCCGCATCGCCCACCAGCTGATCGGCGACGACCAGGTGCCGGTGAAGGTCGAGTCGATCTCCACCTGGGCGGTCAACGACGTCTACGCCACCGACAACATGGCGGGCCGGGTCATCTGCGTCGGCGACGCCGTGCACCGGCACTCGCCCATGAACGGCCTCGGCTCCAACACCTCCATCCAGGACAGCTACAACCTGTGCTGGAAGCTCGCCATGGTGGTGCGCGGCGAGGCCGCCCCGGCGCTGCTCGACAGCTACCGGGACGAGCGGCTGCCGGTCGCCAGGCAGATCGTCCAGCGCGCCAAGCGCAGCGACGGGCTGATGCCGCAGCTCTTCATGGCGCTGCGCCTGCCGCCCGCCTCCGGCGCGGAGGAGCTGCGCGCCGCCCTCGACGGCCTGCTGCTGCCGACGGCCGAGGGCGGCGAGCGGCGGCAGGCGTTCGACGCCGCGATGCAGGCCACGATCATGTGTTTCAACACGCACGGCGTCGAGACCAACCAGCACTACACGTCCGGCGCGATCGTGCCCGACGGCACGCCCGAGCAGCCCGCCCCCCGGGACGAGGAGGTCTACCACTTCGCCTCCACCCGTCCGGGACGCCACCTGCCGCACGTGTGGCTGACCAGGGACCAGCAGCGCGTCTCCACCTTCGACCTGTGCGGGCGGGGCCGGTTCACCCTGCTCACCGGCATCGGCGGCGCGGCCTGGCGGGAGGCGGCCGAGCGCGTCTCCGAGCGGCTGGGCGTGCCCGTCCGGGTGCGGTCGATCGGCCGCGGCTGCGACTACGAGGACAGCTACGGCGACTACCGCGCCCTGTCCGAGGTCGGGGACGACGGGGTGCTCCTGGTCCGTCCCGACCACATGGTGGCCTGGCGGTCCGCGTCGATGGCCGACGATCCGGAGGCGGCGCTGGGCGCCGTGCTCGGCCGGATCCTCGGCCCGGCGACCAAGGAGTAGCGGGCCATGCGCATCGCGGTGGCCGGCGGCGGGCCCGGCGGGCTGTTCTTCGCCGCGCTGATCCGGCAGGCGGACCCGTCGTCCGAGGTGACGGTCTTCGAGCGCAACCGCGCCGACGACACCTTCGGCTTCGGGGTGGTCTTCTCCGACCGGACCCTGGAGGCGATCCACGAGGCGGACCCCGTGCTGCGCGGGGCCCTGGCCGAGCACGGCAGGCACTGGGACGACATCGAGGTCCGGCTGAAGGGCGAGCGGATCAGGTGCGGCGGCAACGGCATGGCCGCGGTCGTCCGGCGCACGCTCCTCCTGCTCCTGCAGGAACGGGCCCGCGCGGTCGGGGCGGACCTGCGGTTCTCCACCGAGGTGGGGCTCGCCGACCTGGCCGGCTACGACCTGGTGGTGGCCGCCGACGGGGCCTCCTCGCGGATCCGCGAGGAACTCGGCCCCGGCCTCGGGTCCCAGGTGGAGACCGCCGCGGCCAAGTTCATCTGGTTCGGCACCGACCACCTCTTCGACGGGCTCACCTTCGTCCACGAACGCGGCCCCGACGGCGTCTTCGCGGTGCACGGGTATCCGATCTCCGGCGCCATGTCGACGTTCATCGTGGAGACCGACGAGGCGTCCTGGCGGCGGGCCGGTCTCGACGCCTTCGACGAGAGCCGGCCGCCCGGGGTGAGCGACCTGCGCTCCAAGGCGTACCTGGAGACGCTGTTCGCCGAGCACATCGAGGGTGGCCGGCTGCTCACCAACAACTCCCGGTGGGCCAGTTTCCGCACCCGCCGCACCCGCCACTGGCACATGACGGCCCCGCGGCCCGTCGTGCTGCTCGGCGACGCCGCGCACACCGCGCACTTCTCCGTCGGCTCGGGCACCAAGATGGCCATGGAGGACGCCGTCGCGCTCGCGCGGGCGCTGGCCGGGCACCCCGGCGACCTGGCCGCCGCGCTCGCGAGCTACGAGCGGGCCGCGCAGCCGCCGGTCCGGCACATCCAGGACTCGGCGCGGCCCAGCCTCGCCTGGTGGGAGAGCTTCGGCGGCTACCACGACGCCCTTGAGCCGTGGCAGTTCGCCTACCACTTCCTGTCCCGCAGCATCTCCGACGCGCGCCTGGCCAGACGCGCGCCGGGGTTCGTGGCGTCGGCCCATCGCCGGTGGCGGGACCTGCACGGCGCAGCGCCCCTGGAGACGGGCTTCGAGGCCGCCGGGTGGTCGGCGTCCGGCCGGCTGCTCGACGTCCTGCCCGGCCCGGACGGCGCGCCCGCCGCCGTCCGGGGGAGGAACGAGCTGCCGCTCTCCGCGACGCCGGTGCCCGGCGCGTGGGGCGCCCTGGTGGAGGCGCCGGACACCGAGGACGGGCTGCCCGACCTGTCCGGGTTGGCGGCGGCCGGGGCGACCCTGGTCGCCGTGCACGGCGGCACGGCCCTGACCCGTACCCGGCTGTGCGAGGAGGCACGGATGCGCGCGGGACTGCCCGCACTGCTGATCGAACCGGAACCCGACCGCGACCGGGCCCTGACCACGGTGCTCTCCGGCCGCGCCGACCTGGTCGGAGTGCTGTCATGAACGGCCTCGGCTCCGATCGGAGTGCTCTCGTGGACGGCCTGGGATCCGGTCCGCGTGCTCGCGTGGACGGCCTCGGACCCGGTCCGGGTGCTCTCATGGGCGACCTGGGCCCGTTGTTCGGGCCGCGGGGTGTCGCGGTGGTCGGCGCGTCCCGGGATCCGGGCAAACTGGGCGCCGCCATGGCCCGTTCGCTGTCCGGTTTCGGCGGGTTCCTGGCACTGGTGAACGCGCGCGACGACGCCATGCACCCGTCCGTCGGCGCCGCCGCCGCGGCGGGCCCCGTCGATCTCGCGCTGCTCTGCGTGCCCGCCGCGGCCTGCGCCGGCGTGCTCGCCGAGGCGGCGGAGGCGGGCGTGCGGGCCGCCGTCGTGTGCGGCGGCGGGTTCGCCGAGGCGGGCGGCGCCGGGATCGAGCACCAGCGACGGCTCGCCGCCGTCGCCCGGGACTCGGGCCTGCGCCTCCTCGGCCCCAACACCAGCGGCTTCCTCGCCCCGCACGCGCGGCTGACCGCCAGCTTCGTCCCCGGCGCCCACCGGGTGCGGCCGGGCGCCGTCGCCGTCGTGGCCGCCAGCGGCGGCGTCAACCACGCCCTGGCGTTCGCGCTGACCGAGGCGGGGCACGGCGTCAGTCTCGCCGTCGGCCTCGGGAACGCGGCCGGCGTCACCGCCCCCGACGTCCTCGACCACCTCGCCGGCGACCCCCGCACCACCGCCGTCGCGCTGCACGTGGAGTCGGTGGCGGACGGGCCCCGGCTGGTCGAGAGCGTGCGCCGCCTCACCGCGACCCGGCCGGTCGTCGCCCTGGTCGTCGGCCGCCACGACGTCGGGGCCTTCGCCGCCTCGCACACGGGGGCGCTGGCGACCTCCTGGCGCACCACGCGCGCCGCGCTGGCCCAGGCGGGGGCGGTCCTCGTGGACGACGAACGCGAACTCGTCGACGCCGTCGGCGCGCTCGCGGTGACGCGGGCCCGCCCGTGCGCCGACCCGGGGGTGGGCGTCGTGACCGCCCAGGCGGGTCCGGGCCTGCTGCTCCTCGACGACCTGCGCGGACGCGGGATCCGGGTGCCCGAGCTCGCTCCCGGCACCCGGCAGACCCTGGCCGGGCTGCTGCCGCCGCTGACCTTCCAGCGCAACCCGGTCGACACCGGCCGTCCGGGGCCCGAGCTGGGCGCGGTGCTCGCCGCCACCGGGGCCGACCCCGGCGTCCACGTCATCGCGGGGTACGTCCTGCACGAACCGGACGCGGTCGACGTCGTCGCCGCCGTCACCGAGGGCCTGGCCGGGGGCGTCCCCGTCGTCCTCGGGCTGGCGGGCACGGGCGACGCCGTCGTCCGCGACCGCATGGCCCTGCGCGAGTCGGGCGTCCCGGTGGCCGCCGACGCCCGCGGCGTCGCCGCCGCCACCGCCGCGCTGCTGGCCGACGCCCGCGCGCGGACGGCCCGCCCGGCCGCGTCCGCCCCCTGGCAGGCGCCGGCCGTCCCGGTCGCCCGGTACGACGAGCACACCGGCAAGGCCCTGCTCGGACGGCTGGGCGTGGCCACCATGCCCCGCCACGCCTGCGCGGACCGGGCCGCCGCCCACGCCGCCTTCGACTCCCTCGGGACGGCGGTCGCCGTCAAGCTGCTGGACGCCGACGTCCTGCACAAGACGGAGATCGGCGGCGTGCACCTGGGCGTGTCCACCTCCGCCGGCCTGGACGCCGCGCTCGACGCCCTGGACGCGGCGGGCGCGCGCCGCTACCTGGTGGAGGCCATGGCGCCGGCCGGGATCGATCTGGTCGTCGGCGCGCGGCGCGACCCCGTCTTCGGGCCCGTGGTGCTCGTCGGGCTGGGCGGCACGGTGGCCGAGGCCCTGGCCGACGTCGCCGTCCGGCTCGCCCCGCTGTCTCCCGGCGAAGCCGCCGGCATGGCGGCCGAACTGGCCGGGCGGGCCCTGCTCGCCGGGTGGCGCGGCGGCCCCGTCCTCGACCCCGACGACCTCGGCACGATCGTCTCCAGGCTCGGCGACCTGCTCGTCGCCAACCGGCTCCTGGACGAGATCGAGGTCAATCCGCTCCGGCTCACGCGGCGAGGTCTGATCGCGCTTGACGCCGTCATCCTCACCAGGAAGGCCGACGATGCCCACCCCGATCACTGAGCACACCGTGCCCTGGCCCGACGCCGACGTCACCCGTTTCACCGAGCAGGGCTACTGGGCCGGGGTCGCGATCGGCACCCTGCTGCGGCAGGCCGCCGACCGCCATCCGGACGCCACCGCGCTGGTCGACGGGCCGGGGCTGCGCCTCACGTACGGCGAGCTGGCCGATCGCGCCGACGCCGCCGCCGTGCGCCTGCGCGACCTCGGCATCGCGCCGGGCGAGCGGATCGTCATGCAGCTGGGCAACTCGTGGGAGTTCGTCGTCCTGCTGCTGGCGTGCCTGCGCGCGGGCGTCGTGCCGGTGATGGCGCTGCCCGCCCATCGCCGGGCCGAGCTGACGTATCTGGCCGTGCACGCCGAGGCGGTGGCGATCGCCGTCCCCGACCGGAGCAGGGACTTCGACCACCAGCGGCTCGCCCACGACCTCGCGGCCGACGTGCGCGCCGCCACCGGGGCCGGATGGCGGGTGCTGGTCGCCGGGGACGACGTCGCGCCGGGAAGCGTCGACCTGCGGGCCCTGTGCGGCCCGCCCACCGGCCGGACCGGCTTCGACCTGCCCGCCCCCTCCTCCCGGGACGTGGCCGTCTTCCTGCTGTCCGGGGGCACGACCGGCCTGCCCAAGCTCATCGCCCGCACCCACGACGACTACGCCTACAACGCCCGGGCCAGCGCCGAGGTCGCCGGGGTCACGAAGGACTCGGTCTACCTGGTCAGCCTGCCCGCCGGGCACAACTTCCCGCTCGCCTGCCCGGGGATCCTGGGCGTCCTGCTCGCCGGGGGCCGGGTGGTCATGCTGCCCTCGCCCGAGCCGGTACGGGCCTTCGCCACGATCGAGGCGGAAGGCGTCACGCACACCGCGGTGGTGCCCGCGGTCGCCGGCCGCTGGCTGGAGCGGGCCGCCCAGCACGGCGCCCGGCAGCTCGCCACCCTGCGGGTCGTCCAGGTCGGCGGCGCCCGCCTCGCGGACGAGCTGGCGTGCCAGGTCGAGCCGGTGCTCGGGGCGAGGTTGCAGCAGGTGTTCGGCATGGCGGAGGGGCTGCTGAACTTCACCCGCCTCGACGACCCCCTGGAGACGGTGTGCGGCACGCAGGGCCGTCCCCTGTGCCCCGCCGACGAGATCAGGATCGTGGACGAGCAGGACAGGGACGTGCCGGACGGCCGGCCGGGGCTGCTGCTCACCCGCGGGCCGTACACCCCTCGCGGGTACTACCGGGCGGCGGAGCACAACGCCCGCTCCTTCACGGGCGACGGCTGGTTCCGCACGGGTGACATCTGCCTGCGCACCCCTGAGGGCAACCTCGTGGTGGCCGGCCGCGACAAGGACATGATCAACCGGGGCGGGGAGAAGATCTCGGCCGAGGAGATCGAGAACCTCGTGTACCGGCTGCCCGCCGTGAGCCAGGTCGCCGCCGTGGCCATGCCGGACCCCGTGCTCGGGGAGCGCGTGTGCGTGTACGTCGTGCCCCGGGCCGGGGCGACGGTCACGCTGGAGGAGATCCGGGCGCGGATGGAGAGCGCGGAGGTCGCCCGCTTCAAGCTGCCCGAACGGCTCGTCGTCGTCGAGGAGCTCGCCTGGACCAAGGTCGGGAAGATCGACAAGAAGGCCCTCAGGACCGACATCGCCGACCGCCTCAAGGCCGAGCTTGCCGGGGGGTGACGAAGCCGGCCGCCGCTCCGGCGCGTACGGTCGGCGAGCGTCCCTGCTCGGTGCGTGCTCGTCGGCCGCGTAGCGCCATGTCAGGCCCGGCGCGGCGGCTCCACGGACTTTTTGCGTGACCGAAATCCCGATAAATACGGGCTTGTGGTGGATTACGGCGCTCGGGAAGGATGCTGGGAGGTGGACGGTGATCCCGTCCGATCGCAGGCGAGACGAAGGACGCCGGATGACCCAGGCCGACGCGGTTGCATCACTCGTGGAGCGCAGGTTAGGCCGCGCCCTCGATCCCGATCTCAACTTCTTCGAAGCCGGTTTCGACTCGCTCGCGCTGGTCGAGCTGCACGAGGAGATCACCGAGGCGCTGGGCCTGAAGCTGCCGGTCACCGCGATGTTCACCCACCCGAACCTGCGCGCGCTCTCGCAGCTGATCGCGAAGGGCCAGGCGCCCGCCCCGGCCAGGCAGGACGGCGTCCGCCGCCGTCCGCTGGGCGGCAGCCGCCGCGACGTGCGCGCCAGGATCCGCGAGGAAGGTCGGTGACCTCGCACGAACAGCCCGTCGCGGTGATCGCGGTGGGGCGCTTCCCGCTGGAGGCCGGGGCCGCCGAGGAGGCCGGGCACGATCCAGGAGCGCAGGTCGTCCGGCTGTACGGCGGGGTGGGCAAGGCCTGCGCGGCGCTGCTGGCCGGGGAGTGCGAGCTCGCCGTGACCGACGCCGCCGAGCTGCCGCCCGGAACGCTGCGCGGCACCCTGGTCCTGCGGCTGCTCGACCGGGCGTTGCTCGACGGCGACCTGGTGCACCGGGTGATCTGGCCCGACGACCTGGAGGTCGAGGAGGGCTACCCGCCGGTGCACGCGCCGGGCGACGGCCGTCCGCGGGTCGTGGTGTGGTCCGGCCGCACCCGCGAGGAGGCCGAGTCGGTACGGCGCGGCCTGGCCGGCTTCTTCGCCGGGCTGCCGGAGGACCGCTACGCCGACGTGGCGGGCACCCTCCAGCAGGGACGCGTCCACCACCCCGTGCGCGGCGCGGTGGTCTGCCGGAGCGCCGCGGAGGCCGCCCTCGCGCTGGGCCGGGAGCACGCCTACGAGCAGGAGCCGGTCCGCCTGACACTCTCCGCCGGGACGGCCGGCCTGTACGGCGTGGAGCCGGTGTTCACCCAGGCCGTGGACGTCTGCGAAGAGGTACTCGAAGCGCGCGGCGTCCAGGCGTCACCCGCCCTCACCGCCGCCTACGGGCTGGCGGCCACCCTCGCCGCCTGGGGCGTGCTGCCGGACGTCCCGGACCCCGTGGCGCTCGCGGACGACCCCTCGCCGCACGACACGCTCGCCGCCCTCACGCGGGCGAACGCCGGGGCCGCCGGGGCCGCCGTCGAGGCGGGCCCCGACCGGGCGGGGCTGCTGGCCGCCGTGGCCAGGTTCTGGACGGGCGGCGGCCGGGTGGACTGGGCCGCGCTCGACCCCGATCATCCGCTGCAACGCGTCCCCATCCCGAGGCCGCAGCCGGAGCTGCCCGCCTCCGTGGAGGAGCCGCGCCCGCTGTCCGCGGTGCCGTACTCGTTCTGGGTGCTGGAGCAGCTCGCGCCGGACAGCGGCGTGTCGAACCTGGCGGTGGCGCTCAGGTTCGAGACGCCGCTGCGCCGGCTGCCGCTGCAGATCGCGGTGAACCGGCTGGTCAAGCGGCATCCGGCGCTGCGGCTGCGGTTCCCCGTGGTGGACGGGACGCCCGTCCGGCACCTGGTGGCCCCCCAGGACGCCCAGCTGAAGGTCGAGACCCGGGCCACGACGGAGGAGACGCTGGTCGCGGACCTGCGAGCCTTCCTGGACGAGCCCTTCGACCTGGGCCGCGACCTGCTCATCAGGGTCGGACACTTCACCCTGCCCGACGGCGCGGGAACCGTGGTGTGCCTGGCCGGCCACCACATCATCATCGACGGCACCTCCATGCAGCTCCTGGTGGAGGAGCTGGGCCGCTTCTACGACAGCCAGACCGGGCACGGCTCGCTGCCCCCGGAGCTGGCGGGGCCCGCGCCGATGCTGGAGCCGGGGGAGCCGTCGGAGGAGTCGATCGGCTACTGGCTGGACCGGCTCGACGGCGTCGACCCCGCCGCCATGGTGCTGCCGGGCAGCCGGCACTCGCCGGGCCGTCCGACGTTCGCCGGGCACACCTGCTCCTGGCAGGTGGACGCCGAGACGGTGGCGGCCCTGGACGAGCTGCGCGCCAGGCTGCGCACCACCGGCAACATCGTGCTGGCCACCGCCTTCCTGCTGACGCTGCGCGGGCACGGCGCCGGCCCTGACCTGGTGATCGGCATGCCGGTCAGCACCAAGACGGGCGAGCAGCACCGGCGCGTCGGCTACGCCGTGAGCACCCTGCCGCTGCGCGTCCACGTCGAGCTGGACGACGACTTCGAGCAGGTCGCCAGGCGCGTGGAGGAGGCGTTCGCGGAGGGCGTCGAGCACGCCGGGGCCTCGGTGGAGGCGGTGCTGACCCGCCGCGGGCACGGCACGGACGACTGGCGGGTCCCGCTGTTCCGGCACATGTTCAACTACCGGCCCTGGAGCGACGAGAAGGTGCACATCCAGGGCGAGGTGCCCGGATACGTCGACAACCTGATCGACCGCAGCCGCCTGGACATGCAGTGCAACGTCATCCAGGAGCCGGACCGGCTCACCGTCCGCATGGTGCACAGCACCGAGGTGCACGACGAGGACGAGATCGCGGCGTTCACCGCCAGGCTGTGCGCGGTGGTGCGGCAGGCGGCGCGCGGCGGCGTGCCGGACGTGTTCTCCCCGGCCGACCGGGCGCTGCTCGACCGGGTCAACGACACGGGCCGTACCTGGCCGGGCACGCTGGCCGGGCGCATCGTGCCGGGCCCGGCCGTGGCGGTGCGCGAGGGCGGGCACGAGGTCACCTACGACGAGCTGCTGGGGCGCGCGGCCGCGGTCCGCGACCTGCTGCGCGAGCGCGGGGTGGGCGGCGGCGACGTCGTCGCCCTGGCCCTGGGACGCTCGGCGGACCTGGTGGCGGCGGTCCTCGGCGTGTGGCAGGCGGGAGCCGCGTTCCTGCCGCTGGACGTGCGGCAACCGGAGTCGCGCCTGGCCTTCCAGGTGGCCGACTCGGGGGCGCGGCTGGTCGTCGCGGCGGGCAGTCCGCACTGGGCGGGCGGGACGCCGGTCGTGCCGATGCCCGGCACGCCGGGGGAGCCCGGACCCGTCGAGGCCGGGACCATCGCCTATGTCATCTACACCTCCGGCTCCACCGGGCAGCCCAAGGGCGTGCAGGTCACGCACGCGAACCTGACGAACCTCGTGCTCGACTTCGCCGACCGGCTGGGCGCGCCCACCAGCGTCCTGTGGTCCACCACCACCTCCTTCGACATCTCCTGGCTGGAACTGCTGCTGCCGCTGGCCTCCGGCGGCACCGTGGTCGTGGCCTCCGACGAGGACCAGGTGCAGCCGGGCAGGTTCCTGGAGCTGATCGCCGCGAGCGACGTCCAGGTCGTGCAGGCCACGCCCACCGCGTGGCGGCTGATCGCGCCGGAGGCCGGGCGCGAGCTGGCCGGGCGCACGGTGCTGTGCGGCGGCGAGCCGATGCCCGCCGCCCTGGCCAGGGACCTGCTGGAGCTGGGCTGCCGGGTGTTCAACGTCTACGGGCCGACCGAGACGACCATCTGGTCCACCGCCGCCGAGCTGCGCGACCCGCCGCTCGACCCGGTGCCCGCCGGGGAGCCGCTGGCCAACACCCAGATCTTCGTCACCGACGCCGCGGGCCGCGAGCTGCCGCCGGGCGTGCCGGGCGAGCTGTGCGTCGCCGGCGCGGGGGTGAGCGCGGGCTACCTCGACCGGCCCGAGCTGACGGCGCAGCGCTTCGGCCACCACGACCGGTACGGCCGGTTCTACCGGACCGGCGACCGCGCGCGCATCCGCCACGACGGCGCGCTGGAGCTGCTCGGCCGCGACGACCGGCAGATCAAGCTGCGCGGCCACCGCATCGAGCTCGGCGAGGTCGAGGCCGCGCTGCACGAGCACGCGGCGGTGCGCACGGCCGCGGTGATCCTCGACGGCGACCCGCAGACCGACGGACGGCTCGCCGCCTTCCTGGAGGTCACCGGCGAGACCGCCGAGGAGGAGCTGTGGCGCTTCGCCAGGACGCGGCTGCCCGACTACGCCGTCCCCACCCGGTACATCGTCGTCGGCAGGCTGCCCACCACGGCCAACGGCAAGATCGCCTACCGCGACCTGAAGGTGCCCGACGAGGGCCGCGCCCCGGCGCGGGAGGCGGGCGACGGGCTGGTCCGGCAGGTGGTGGCGCTGTGGAGCGAGGCGCTGAACCGGCCCGGGCTCGGGCCGCACGACAACTTCTTCCTCAACGGCGGACACTCCGTGCTGGCCGTCCGGCTGATCGGCCCGCTGGAGGAGCTGGCGGGCCGCGCCGTCTCGGTACGGGCCGTGTTCGACCATCCGACGCCGGCCGAACTGGCCCTGCACCTGGGGGAAGCCCGATGACGCCGTGGTACGTCCAGGTCAAGGAGGGGGCGCGGGCGCTGGTCGCCTTCCCGCACGCGGGCGGCGGTCCGGCCTCGCTCGGCGAGCTCGCCGGGCACTTCCCGCCCGAGGTGGGCCTGTGGTCGGTCAACCTGCCGGGACGCCAGGCCAGGCTCGCCGAGGAGCCGCGGACCGACCTCGACGGGCTGGTCGACGACCTGGCGCGCGACCTGGCCGGGTGGCGTGAGCCGTACACGCTGTTCGGCTACTGCAGCGGTGCGCTGCTGGCCTTCCTCGTCTGCCGGCGCGTGGTCGAGCTGGGCGGGCGGCCGGAACGGCTGGTCGTGGGCTCGTTCGCCGCGCCGGACGTGACCCTGCTGCTGCGCCGCCTGCCGTCGTTGCCGTCGTGGCTGTTCTGGGAGCAGCTGATCGAGCTCGGCGGCGTCCCGCCGGAGCTGGCCGACCGGGAGGCGCTCTGGCCGGTGCTGGAGCCGGCGCTGCGCGCCGACTTCGGGCTGCTGGCCGGCTACCACCACCGGCCGGGGCCGCCGCTGCCGGTGCCGATCTCCGTCCTGTACGGAGCCAGGGACGCCTCGCTGACCAGGGGCGGCCTGCTGGGCTGGCGGCGGCAGAGCGTGCACAGGCCCGCGTTGAAGGAGCTCGACTCCACCCACTGGCTGGCCGAGGAGACCCCCGACGCCCTGGCCGCCGCGATCGTTGAGGAGATGGGATGCGCCTCGGTTACAGCATGAGCTACTGGGGCGGCGCGGGCCTCGGCCCGGCCGACCACCTGGCGCTGGTCCGCGAGGCGGAGGCCCTGGGCTATTCGTCCGTGTGGGCGGCCGAGACCTACGGGACCGACCCGGCGACCCTGCTGGCCTGGATCGCCGGGCAGACCGAGCGCATCGCGCTCGGCACCGGCGTGCTGCAGATGTCGGGACGCAAGCCCGTGGTCGCCGCGATGACGGCGGCCACCCTCGACCAGGTCTCCGGCGGCCGCGCCCGGCTGGGCGTGGGCCCGTCCGGCCCGCAGGTGGTCGAGGGCTGGCACGGCGAGCGCTTCGACCGGCCGCTGGCCCGCGCCCGCGACTACCTCCAGGTGGTGCGCAAGGCGCTGGACGGCGAGCCGGTGCGGCACGAGGGACCCACGATGACGCTGCCCCTGCCCGGCAGCGAGGGCAAGGAGCTGACGCTGGCCGTCGCGCCGGTGCAGGAGCGGCTGCCCGTCTACCTGGCCGCGATGGGCCCGAAGACGGTCGCGCTGGCCGGCGAGCTCGCCGACGGCTGGCTGGCCATCCACTTCCCGCCCGACCACCTGGCCCGCATGGCCAAGCACCTGAACGGCGCCGACCTGGACGTCGCGCCCATGGTGCTCACGCTCGTCGAGGAGGACCAGGAGCTGGCCTACGACATGATGCGGCCCATGCTCGCCCTCTACCTCGGCGGCATGGGCTCGCGCCGGACCAACTTCTACAACCGCCTGGCCGCCACGCTCGGCTTCGAGCAGGAGGCCGCCCGCATGCAGGAGGCCTTCGTCGACGGACGGCAGGGCGAGGCCATGGCGATGCTGCCCGACGCGCTCGTGGACGCGATGACCATGTGCGGCCCCGCGGGCAAGGTGCGCGAGCGGATGGCGGCCTACCAGGAGGCGGGCGCGACCACGCTGATCGTCGGCCTGGTCACGCCCACCCGGCGGCTGCGCAGCCGTCAGCTGCGGCTCATTGCGAGTCTGGCTCCGGCATCCCGATGAGCTTGGCCAGCGGCGACCAGGCCATCGCCGCGATCGGCACGAGAGCGCCGACGGCGATGACCGCCCACAGCGTCGTACGCGTGCCCACGGCGCCGGCCAGCAGGCCGGCGCCGAGCGCGCCCAGCGGGGCGGGGATCAGGCCCAGCGAGTAGATCGAGGCCACCACCCGGCCCTGGAGGTGCGGCGGGGTGACCGTCTGCACCAGGCTGGTGTTGGTGACGAAGAAGATCTGCGAGCTGACGCCGCTGACCAGCTGCGCGACGACGAGCATCGCCACCGAGACCCAGACCGGCCCGACGGCCAGCGGGATGAGGAAGAGCGCCAGGTTGCCGTACACCATCGACCACACCAGCACCTTGCCGATCGCGTAACGCCGCATCACCTTGACGGCGACCAGCGCCCCGATGATCGCGCCCACGCCGCCGCCGGCCAGGATGCTGCCGAACCAGCCCGCGGGCACGCCCAGGTCGCGGATCACGTACAGGGCGTAGATCGAGTTCATCGAGCCCAGGATGAACAGCGAGTACACGGCCGAGGAGACGGCCAGCGGCCGGATCAGCCGGTGCCGCATCACCCAGCCCATGCCCTGCCAGATCGCCTTGTGCACCTGCGCGGGGGTGGTGTCGTCCGGCTCAGGACGGGCCTCCGGCCGCTTGATCAGGGACACCGCGATCGCGGAGGCCAGGTACGACACCGCGTCGATGATCAGCAGCGCGGGCGCGGCGAGCACCTTCAGCAGCGCCGCGGCCAGGCCGGGCCCGAACGTCTGGGCGGCCGACTCGGTCAGCTGCAGCTTGGAGTTGCCCTCCATGAAGTTCTCCCGCGGCACCAGGAACGGGAAGTAACTCCGGTAGGCCGTCTGGAAGAGCGTGCTGAGCAGGCCGAGCCCGAAGATGACGCCGTAGAGCCAGGTCAGCGTGAGCAGGTCGGCGAACCACGCGACCGGGATCAGCATCAGCAGCACGAAACGCGCCACGTCCGTCCAGATCAGGATGGGCCGCTTGCGCACCCGGTCGGCCAGCACGCCGAACAGCAGGAAGAACACCATCGGCAGCCGCAGCAGGAAGCCGACGACGCCCATCTCCGCCTCGGAGGCGTTCAGGACGGTGACCGCGATGACGGGGAACGCGAAGAGACTGATCGCCGAGCCGAACTGCGACAGGCTCTGGCCCGCCCACAGCCGCAGGAAGTCGGGGTGCTTCCAGAGGCTCGTCTGCTCACTGGTCGGGGATGCCATGATCCATCCACCTTCTGATCTCGGTGGCCGCTCCGGCGACCAGGGGTTCGTACAGGATGGGGACGCGTTCCTCGGGGATCGCGACGTGGGCGAGCCGCCCCTTGGCGACGGAGGGCCAGTTGCCGTCCTCGCGCCTGGGCGCGAAGAGCGCGACGTCGCCGTCGTAGGGCTCGTGCCGGAAGCCGCCGACCGCGTGCGCGTTGGCCCGGAAGACGGCCAGGTAGCGGCGCGCCTGCTCGACCTCGGCGGTGTCCGGCGCCAGCCGGTCGGCGGCGGAGGCGGCGCCCATGACCGTCAGGAGTTGCTCCTCCGGCGGCCGGGCGGCGAGTTCGGCCGGGTCCAGCCCGAGGGTCTCCTCGGGGCCGCCGGCCAGCGCGTGGAACAGCAGGACCGTGTCGTCCTCCAGCGACGCCTCGGCCACGGGCTCCTCGGCGTTGGCGTAGAGGAGCACGACGAGCGGCACCTGCTCGCCGCGCTCGCGCAGCCGCCTGGCCACCTCCAGGGCGATGTTCCCGCCGATGCAGAACCCGCCCAGCACGTACGGCCCCGCCGGCCGCACCTCCAGCAGGTCGGCCACGTAGGCGTCGGCCATCTCGGCGAGCGTGGCGTGCGGCTCCTCACCGGGCACCAGCCCGCGCGCGGCGATGGCGTACACCGGCTGGTCGGGGCCGAGGCGGCGGGCCAGCGGGTGGTAGCGGAAGACCTGGCCGCCGAGCGCGTGGATGAAGAAGATCGGCGTGCGGTCGCCGTCCGGGTTGAGCGGCACGACGTGGCTCGGCGGCGCCAGGTCCTCGGGCTGGCGGAGCACCCTGGCCAGCTTGCTGATCGTCGGCGCGGTCAGCACGGTGCCCACGGGCAGGCTCCGCCCCAGCTCCTGGCGGATGCGGGCGGCCAGCCGCAGGGCGCTCAGCGAGTGGCCGCCGAGCTCGAAGAAGTCGTCCAGGATCCCGGCCGCGGGCACCTGCAGCACCTCTTCGTAGAGCGTGGCGAGGCGCGCCTCCACCTCGTCGCGTGGCGGCACGTACGGCCGGCCGCTCGCCGTCTCAGGCGCGGGCAGCGCGGCCCGGTCGAGCTTGCCGCTGCGGGTGAGGGGGAGGGCGTCCAGGCTCACCCACCGGCGCGGGATCAGGTGGTCGGGCAGGACGTCCTGGAGGTCGGGCACGTCGCCCACCACGTAGCCGACCAGGCTGTGCCCGTGCGCCGTGACGGCCGCGTCGCGGACCCCCGGCTGGGCGCGCAGGACGGCCTCGATCTCGCCTGGTTCGACGCGCATGCCGCGGATCTTGACTTGGTGGTCGGTGCGGCCGAGGTATTCGAGTTCGCCGGTGGGGAGCCAGCGGGCGAGGTCGCCGGTTTTGTAGAGGCGTTGTCCGTTGGGGGCGGGGAGGAAACGTTCGGCGGTGAGTGCGGGTTTGCCGAGGTAGCCGCGGGCGAGTTGGATGCCGCCGATGTAGAGCTCGCCGGGGGTGCCGATGGGGACGTCCTGGAGGTGTGCGTCGAGGACGTGCAGGGTGGTGTTGTCGACGGGTTTGCCGATGGGGACGGTGGTTTCTCCCGGTTGGCAGGGGTGCCAGGAGACGTCCACGGCTGCTTCGGTGGGGCCGTAGAGGTTGTGCAGTCCGGGCAGGTCGTGGCCGGGTGGGAGGGCCTCGCCGGAGCAGATGATCCGGGGCGGGAGTTGGACGTCCTCTTCTTCCAGGAAGGCTTGGAGCATCGAGGGGACGAAGTGCGTCGTGGTGATGTTCTCGGTCTTGATGAGGTCGCGCAGGTAGGCGGTGTCGCGGTGGCCGCCGGGCCGGGCGATGACCATGGTCGCGCCGGTGATGAGCGGCCAGAACAGTTCCCAGACCGAGACGTCGAAGGTGGTGGGTGTCTTGTGCAGGACGCGGTCTTGGGGGGTGAGGTGGAAGGTGTCCTGCATCCAGCGCAGCCGGTTGACGATCGCCCGGTGGGAGACGCCCACGCCCTTGGGCCGTCCGGTCGAGCCGGAGGTGAAGATGACGTAGGCCAGATTGTCCTCGCGCACTGACGGCGGCGTGAACCCGCCTCCGGAGCCCGCGGCGGTGAGCACGGTCGTGGCCCCCGCGTCGGCGAGCATGCCGCGCCGCCGTTCCTCGGGATCGGCCGGGTCGAGCGGCAGGTAGGCGCCGCCCGCGGCCATCACGCCGAGGAGCACGACGGGCAGGTCCAGGCCGCGTTCCATGCAGACGCCCACCGGCTGGTCCACCCGCACGTCGAGTCCGGCGGCGACCGCGCGGGCCCGTTCGGCCAGCTCGCGGTAGGTCAGCCGGTCGCCCTCGAAGACCAGCGCCGTCGCGTCGGGGGTGCGCTCGGCCTGCGCGAAGACCAGCTCGTGCAGGGTGCCGCCCGGATGCTCCCGCTCGGTGGCGTTCCACCGCGCGAGCTGAGCCGCGTCCTGCGGCGAGATGCCGATCTCTCCGGACAGGGCGCGGAGGTAGTGGTCCCGGATCGCCGCGATCTGGTCGGCGGGGAACTGCGTGGTGTCGTAGGAGATGGTCAGCGTCAGCCCCTGGCCCGGCGTCCGGACGAAGGCCGTGCTGAAGGCGAAGTCGGTCTGCTCGAAGAAGTCCTGGCCCTCGATGGGCGTGGCGGCGGCGCCGTTCACGTGGAAGTCGCGGAAGTCCACGTGCGTGTCCAGCAGCCGCGCGCGACCGCTGGCCCGCTGGATCTCGAAGAGCGGGAAGTGCCGGTACGGCAGCGCCGCCACCTCCGCCTGGAAGACCCGCTGGACCAGGTCGGGCGCGTCGGCCCGGACCCGCAGCGGGACGGTGTTGAGGAACAGGCCGAGCACCTCGTCCCCGGCCTCGCTCTCCGGACGGCTGTGCGTGAGCATCCCCGTCAGGACGTCGGGATCGCCGGTGACCAGCGCCATGACGCGCACGTGCGCCGCGAGCACCACCGACCGCAGGGGCACCCGGGCGGCGGCCGCCTGCTCGGCCAGCGCCTTGGCCAGCTCGCCGGGGAGCGCCGTGGCGAGCACCGCGACCTCGCGCGGCCCGCCGGTGGGGTAGCCGGGCATCCGGGGCAACCGGCCCTCCGGCGCCTCGGCGACCGCCTCCCGCCAGAACTCCGCCGCCTCCGGCCGGGCGAGCATCGCCTTCTCGGCCGCCACCAGGTCACGGAAGCGCGCCGCCGGCGGCTCCACCGGCAGCCCGGGGGTCGCATAGCGTTCCAGCAGCTCGCTGACCAGCCTCGCGACGCTCCACCCGTCGAGGATCGCGTGGTGGAAGTAGACGGTCAGCGCGAACCGGTCGGCTTCGGGCCGCACGTGGACGCGGAGCAGGGGAGCCCGCGTCCAGTCGAACGGCCCGTACTCCGGCTCGCCGCCGGAGACGGTCAGCGGGATCTCCGCCCGGTCGTGCACGAGCTGGACGGGCTCGCTGAACCCGGTCAGGTCGAAGGACGTCCGCAGCACCTCGTGCCGGGCCGACAGCTCGTCCAGCGCCCTGACCAGGGCCGTCTCGTCGAACGTGCCGCGCAGCGTGAGCGTGGTGTGGTCGTGGAAGGTCACGCCGTCCAGCTCGCTGTGGTACAGCATCCCGGCCTGGAGGGCGCTGAGCGGGTAGGCGTCGATGATCATCGCGTGAGCCTCTCTCTGTCCGCCACGCTGAGCAGGTCGAAGGCTCCCGCCGTGGTCTCCGGTACGGCCTGCCGCGGCCGCAGCACGGCGGCCAGTTCGGCGACCGCCTGATGGGTGAACAGCTGCTGCAGTTCCACGTCGTAGCCGGTGGCGCGCAGCCGGGCCACGACCTTGAGACTGCTGATGGAGTCGCCGCCCACGGCGAAGAAGGTGTCGTGCCGGCCGGGCCGGTCGAGGCCGAGCACCTCCTGCCAGACCTGCGCGACGGCGATTTCCGCCGCGCCGCGCGGCGGCTCCCACGGCAGGTCGGCCGGGCGGTCGGGCGCGGGGAGGGCGGCGCGGTCGAGCTTGCCGTTGGCGGTGGCGGGCAGGCGGTCCAGCCGCACCCACGCCGTCGGGATCATGAAATCCGGCAGCGCGTCGGACAGGTCGGGGACGTCGCCGACGACGTAGCCGACCAGGCGGCCGTTCACCAGCTTGGCCGCCGCCGCCGTCACGCCGGGTTGCTCGCGCAGCACGGCCTCGATCTCGCCGAGCTCCACGCGCATGCCGCGGATCTTGATCTGGTGGTCGGTGCGGCCGAGGTATTCGAGTTCGCCAGTGGGGAGCCAGCGGGCGAGGTCGCCGGTTTTGTAGAGGCGTTGTCCGTTGGGGGCGGGGAGGAAGCGTTCGGCGGTGAGTGCGGGTTTGCCGAGGTAGCCGCGGGCGAGTTGGATGCCGCCGATGTAGAGCTCGCCGGGGGTGCCGATGGGGACGTCCTGGAGGTGTGCGTCGAGGACGTGCAGGGTGGTGTTGTCGACCGGTCTGCCGATGGGGACGGTGGTTTCTCCCGGTTGGCAGGCGTGCCACGAGACGTCCACGGCCGCTTCGGTGGGGCCGTACAGGTTGTGCAGTCCTGGGAGGTCATGGGGTGGGAGGGCTTCGCCGGAGCAGATGATCCGGGGCGGAAGCCGAATCCCTTCCTCCTCCAGGAACGCCTGCAACATCGACGGGACGAAGTGCGTCGTGGTGATGTTCTCGGTTTTGATGAGGTCGCGCAGGTAGGCGGTGTCGCGGTGGCCGCCGGGCCGGGCGATGACCATGGTCGCGCCGGTGATGAGGGGCCAGAAGAGTTCCCAGACCGAGACGTCGAAGGTGGTGGGTGTCTTGTGCAGGACGCGGTCTTGGGGGGTGAGGTGGAAGGTGTCCTGCATCCAGCGCAGCCGGTTGACGATCGCGCGGTGCGAGACGCCCACGCCCTTGGGCCGTCCGGTCGAACCGGAGGTGAAGATGACGTAGGCCAGGTTGTCCTCGCGCACCCACACCACGGACGCCGGAGCCGGCCGTACGTCCGCCGCCGTGACCACCAGGTCGGCCCCCGCGTCGGCCAGCATGCCACGCGTGCGCTCCGCCGGGTGGGACGGGTCGAGCGGCAGGTAGGCGCCGCCCGCGGCCAGCACGCCGAGGAGCACGACGGGCAGGTCCAGGCCGCGTTCCATGCAGACGCCCACCGGCTGGTCCACCCGCACGTCCAGCCCGGCCGCCACCGCGCGGGCCCGTTCGGCCAGCTCGCGGTAGGTCAGCCGGTCGCCCTCGAAGACCAGCGCCGTCGCGTCGGGGGTGCGCTCGGCCTGCGCGAAAACCAGCTCGTGCAGGGTGCCGCCCGGATGCTCCCGCTCGGTGGCGTTCCACCGCGCGAGCTGCTTCCGCTCCTCGTCCGGCAGGATGTCCAGACGCCCCACCGGCACGTCGGGGGAGGCCACCACCGCACGCAACAGCGCGGCGAACCGCTGCGCCAGCCGCTCGATCGTCTCCGGCCGGAACAGCTCGGCGTTGTAGACGAAGCGGCCCTCCAGCTGCTCGCCCCGCTCGGCGGCGTAGAGCTCCAGGTCGAACCGGGTGGTCGTGCTGTCCGGCTCGAAGCCCTCGCCGTCGCCGCGGTAGCTCTGCAGCGCGAACAGCACCTGGACCAGCGGCGGGCGGCTGACGTCGCGTTCGGGGTCCAGTTCGGCGACCAGCTTCTCGAAGGGCAGCTCCTGGTGGCCGTAGACCTCGATCGCGCCGTCCCGCGTGCGGCGCAGCAGCTCGGCGAAGCCGGGGTCGCCCGCCAGCCGCGCCCGCAGCGGCAGCAGGTTGACGAACAGCCCGACCATGTCCTCGAACTCCGGCCGGGTCCGTCCGGCCACCGGCGACCCCACCGCGAAGCCGGTCGTGCCGGACCAGCGGGCCAGCAGCACCTGGAAGGCGGCGAGCAGCCCCATGTAGAGCGTCGCCCCCTCGGCCCGGCACAACTCGCCGAACGCCGCCACGTCGAGCTGGACGTCGTGCCAGCCGCCCCGGAAGCTCTGCCGGGGCGGGCGCGGCCGGTCCAGGGGCAGGTCGAGCACCTGCAACCCGTCCAGCTCGGCGCGCCAGAACGCCAGGTCGCCGGCCAGCCGGTCGCCGCTCAGCCGCTCCCGCTGCCACGACGCGTAGTCGCCGTACCCCAGCGGCGGCCCGCTCTGCGGCGGTGTCAGCAGCTCGCGGAGGATGAGATCGGCCGACCAGCCGTCGGCGACGATGTGATGGACCGCCACCAGCAGCGCGTGGTCGTCGGGCGCGAGCCGTACCAGGGTGGCGCGCAGCAGCGGGCCGTCCGCCAGCTCGAAGGGGAGCGCGGCGTCGGCGCTGAGCACCTGCCTGGCCGCCGCCTCGTCCGGCACGTCCACGACGCGCAGCGGCACCCGCACCCGGTCCGCCACCCGCACCTGCGGCCGCCCGTCGGGGCCGGCGGGGAAGGTCATGCGCAGGCTCTCGTGCCGGGCGACCACGGCGTCCAGCGACTCCCGCAGCCGTCCGGCGTCGAGCGGGCCGCGCAGCCTGGCCGACACGGGCAGCACGTACGCGCTCGTCCCGGGGGCGAACTGCTCCATGAACCACAGCCGCTCCTGCGCGAACGACAGCGGCGGATCGCTGCCCTCGGCGCGTCGCGGGATCTGCTCCGCGGCGCCCAGGCCCGCGATCGCCTTGCGGAAGCGGGCCTGCACGCGCGCCTGCCGTTCATCCACGCTCGTCGGCCTCCTCGGCCAGGTGTTCCAGGGCCGCGGCCAGCAGGCGGGGCGTCGGGTGGGTGAAGGCCAGCTTGAGCGGCACGTCCAGCTCGATGGCCGCGGCGATGCGGGCCGTGGTCCTGGTGGCCAGCAGCGAGTGGCCGCCGAGCTGGAAGAAGTCGTCCAGCGCGCCCACCCGCTCCAGCCCAAGCACCTCGGCCCAGACCAGGCAGACGAGCTCCTCGGCCGCGCCGGACGGCGGCTCGTAGCCGGCGCCGCGCGGCCGGCCCGGCGCGGGCAGCGCGTCCCGGTCGACCTTGCCGCCGGGGGTCAGCGGGATGCGGTCGAGCGAGACGATCGCGCTGGGCACCATGTGCGGGGGCAGCTCGGCGGCGAGGTGCTCGCGTAACGCGTCGTCCCCGGCGTCGTGGACGGCGTAGGCGATCAGGCGGTCCTCGTGGACCACCACCGTGGCCTGCCGCACCGACGGGTGGGCGAGCAGCGCCGACTCCACCTCGCCCGGCTCGACGCGGTAACCGCGCACCTTCACCTGACGGTCCAGGCGGCCGAGGATCTCCAGGCCGCCGTCCAGGCGGAAGCGGGCCCGGTCGCCGGTGCGGTAGAGGCGCGAGCCGCCGGGGCCGGGCACGAAACGCTCGGCCGTGCGGGCGGGCGCGCCCCGGTAGCCGCGGGCCAGGCCGCTGCCGCCGATGTGCAGCTCGCCCGCGACGCCGGCCGGCACCGGGAGCCCGTCGGGGCCCAGCACCTGGAGCGTGGTGCCGGGCAGGGCGACGCCCACGGCCGGGCGGCGCAGCGCCTCCGAGGGGTCCATGTCGGCGGTGGCGGCGATGATCGTGGCCTCGGTGGGGCCGTAGCTGTTGACCAGCCGCACGCCCTGCGGGCCGGACGCGTACCAGGCGGCCAGCGCGGGGCCGGGCAGCGGGTCGGCGCCCAGGATGACCAGCCGCAGGCCGGGCGGCCATTCGACGCCCATGGCCACCAGCTCCTGCCAGTACGACGTGGGCAGGTCCAGCACGGTGAGCGCGGCGCCCTCCGGCGTCTTCAGGAAGTCCGGCAGCGGCTCGTCCGGACACAGGACGAGCTCCGCGCCGGCGGCCAGCGCCGGGTAGATCTCCTCGGCGTGCGTGTCGAAGCTCGGCGAGGCGAACTGCAGGACGCGGTCGCCCGGCCCGAGCTCGTAGTGGCCGCGCATCCAGCCCACCCGCGACGCCAGCGCCTCGCGCGGCACCTCCACGCCCTTGGGACGCCCGGTCGAGCCCGAGGTGTAGATCACGTAGGCCAGCGAGCCCGGCCCCGCGACCTCGGCGTGCGGCGCCTGCGGCGACTCGCGGAGATCGTCCTCGTCCAGCACCAGGGCCGCGCCCGCGTCGGCCGCCATCCACCGCAGCCGCTCCGGCGGGTACGCCGGGTCGAGCGGCAGGTAGGCGCCGCCCGCCCGGCCGACGGCGAGCATCCCGGCGATCAGCTCCACCGACCGCCCGGCGCGCAGGCCCACGACCGTGTCCGGGCCGACCCCGGCCGCGGCCAGGCGTCCGGCCAGCGCGGCGGCCATGGCGTCCAGCTCGGCGTAGGTGACCCGGCGGTCGCCGTGGCTCACCGCCGTCGCGCCGGGCGCCAGCCGGACGCGCTCCTGGAAGAGGTCCAGCACGTCGCGCGCGGGCGGCTGCGGGGTGTCGAGGACCGGCGGCCGGTCCTCGGGCAGCAGCATGGCCGCGCGCAGCGCGGACAGCGGCGTGCCCGGGTCGCGCACGACCGCCTCCAGCACCCGCTCCCACCGCCGCAGCAGCCGCGTCGCGGTCTCCTCCTCGAACAGGTCGCGGGCGTAGGACAACATCGCCCAGAGGGAGCCGTCGAACTGGGTGACGTCCAGCATCAGGTCGAACTTCGCCTGGGTCGCGCCCGGGTCGAACATCTCCGCCTCGACGCCGGGCAGCGGCAGGGCGCCGGCCTCCTTGTCCTGGATCACGAACATCGCCTGGAACAGCGGCGTCGTGCTCAGGTCGCGGCGGATGCCGAGGTCGTTGAGCAGGCGCTCGAAGGGGATGTCCTGGTGCGCGAACGCGTCCAGCACCGTCGCCCTGGTCCGCGCGAGCAGCGTGCGGAAGGACGGGTCGCCGGACAGGTCGCCGCGCAGCACGAGCGTCTCGGGGAAGAAGCCGACGACGTCCTGGAGTTCCGGGCGGTCGCGGCCGGCGATGACCGAGCCCACCGTCAGGTCGTCGGCGCCGCAGTGGGCGCCCAGCAGGAGCTGGTAGGCGGCCAGCAGGACCATGAACAGCGTGCCGCGCTCGTCCCTGGCCAGCTGCTCCAGCCGGGCCGTCAGCTCGGGGCCGATGCGCCGCGCGCAGTAGTCGCCGTCGGCCACCCGTACGGCCGGCCGCGGCCGGTCCGTGGGCAGGTCGAGCGGCCGCACGCCGTCGAGCTTGGCGCGCCAGTAGTCCAGCGACTCCCGCGACGGCTCGCGGCCGCGCTGCCAGGCCGCGAAGTCGCGGTAGTCGATCGACGGGACGCCCAGCCCGGCCGCGTTCCCGGTGTAGCAGGCGGCCAGCTCGGAGAAGATGATCTTCAATGACCAGCCGTCGGCCACCAGGTGGTGCAGGACCAGGCAGAGCACGTGATCGGTCGCCGACAGGGTGATCAGGTGCACCCGTACCAGCGGCCCGGTGGCCAGGTCGAACGGCGTGTTGGTCAGCTCGGCCACGATCGCCGTGGCGCGGGCCTCGCGTTCGGCGGCGGGCAGGTCCGCCAGGTCCACCACAACCGGATCGAGCCTCAGCTCCGGCTCCACGACCTGGACCGGGCCGCCCTCCACCGCGGGGAAGCGGGCCCGCAGCATCGGGTGCCGCGCCGCCACGGTGGCCAGCGCCCCGGCCAGGTCACGGATGGACAGCTCGCCGCGCAGCCGCTGCACCATGTACATGTTGTAGGAGGCGTCGGCGGGGTCGAGCCGCTGCAGGAACCAGAGCCGCTCCTGCCCGTAGGAGAGCGGCGCCGGCGCGTCCGGATCGCTGCGCGGGGGGATCCCGGCGGGCCGGGCCTTCGGCTGCCGCTGGAGCCTGCGCTCCAGCGCCGCGCGCTGCTCCGGGCTGAGGCGGGCCAGCCGCCCTCTCACCTCGCTCATCCGTCCGCGTCCTCCGCCAGGAGATCGTCCAGCTCGACGTCGCCGAGCTGGAGTTCCAGCACGGCCAGCGCGTGCTCGGCCACCGTGGTGAGCTCGAAGCAGACCCGCAGATCCATCTCGATCCCGTACGCCTCCCGGTACCGGGTGATCAGCAGGACGGCCAGCAGCGAGTGCCCGCCGAGCGCGAAGAAGTCGTCCTCGACGCCCACCCGGTCACGGCCGAGCAGCTCGCCCCAGAGCGCGCACAGCTCCTCCTCCAGCGGCGTCTCCGGCGCGACGTAGGTGGTGCCCAGATCGCTGCGGCCGGGCCCGGTGGGCGGCGGCAGCGCGGCCCGGTCGAGCTTCCCGCTCGGGCCCAAGGGGAACTCGGTGACCTGCACGAACGCCTGCGGCACCAGCGCCGCCGGCAACGTGCGGGCCGGCCCGGTGCGCAGCTCGTGCGACAACTGGCTGGGCTCGCCCGTCCAGTCCACGTAGGCCACCAGCCCGCGGCCGCCCGGCGCGTCGTCGCGCAGCGCGACGACGACCCCGCGCACCCGCGGGTCAGCGGCCAGCGCCGCCTCGACCTCGCCCAGCTCGACCCGCCAGCCGTGCACCTTGACCTGGTCGTCGATGCGGCCGAGGAACTCCAGCTCACCGTCGGCGCGCAGCCTGGCCAGGTCGCCGGTGGCGTACAACCGCGCGCCCGGCGGGCCGTACGGGGCGGGGACGAAGCGCTCGGCCGTCAGCCCCGGCCGTCCCGCGTAGCCGCGGGCCACCTGGACGCCGCCGATGTGCAGCTGGCCGGGCACGCCGACGGGCATCGGCTCCAGGCGCTCGTCGAGGACGTGCAGGCGGCAGCCGGGCATCGGACGGCCGATGGGGATCACCGTCTCGCCCGGCCGGCAGGCGTGCCAGGAGACGTCGACGGCCGCCTCGGTGGGGCCGTACAGGTTGTGCAGCTCCACGCCGGGCAGGCGCTCGAAGAAGCGGGCCGCCGTCCTGGGCGGCAGTTCCTCGCCGCTGCACACCACGCGCCGCAGGGACGTGCACGACTCGATGTTCGCCTCCTCCAGGAAGAGGGCGAGCATCGACGGCACGAAGTGCATCGTGGTCACCGCGTGCCGCTTGACCAGGTCGCGCTGGTGGGCGGGGTCGCGGTGGCCGCCCGGCCGCACCGGCACGAGGCAGGCGCCCCGCAGCAGCGGCCAGAAGAACTCCCACACCGACACGTCGAAGCTGGTCGGCGTCTTCTGCATCACCACGTCGCCGGCCGTCAGGCCGAACGTCTCCTGCATCCAGGCCAGCCGGTTGACGATGCCGCGATGGGTGTTGACCACGGCCTTCGGCCGCCCGGTCGAGCCCGAGGTGTAGATCAGGTACGCGGCGTCGTCCGGCCCGGTCACCGGGTCGAGGTCGCCGGAGCCGAGGTCGTGGTCGTCCTCCAGCAGCACCGTCTCGACCGGCCCGAAGGACGGCAGGTGGCGCTGGGTGAGCAGCACCCGCGCGCCGGAGTCGGACAGCATGAACTCCAGCCGGTCCCGCGGGTACTCCGGATCCAGCGGCACGTACGCCCCGCCCGCCTTGAGCACCGCGAGCAGCGCGACGACCAGCTCGGGCGAGCGTTCCGCGCACACCGCGACGGGCCGGCCGCGCTCCACGCCGATCTGCCGCAACCGCCGGGCCAGCCGGTTGGCGCGGCCGTTGAGCTCGGCGTAGGTGAGCGTGACGTCGCCGAAGAGCACCGCGGGGGCGTCGGGGGTCGCGGCGGCCCGGGCCTCGATCAACGTGTGCAGGGTGGCGGGCTCGGCCGGCGGACCGCCGTCCCCGAGGGCCAGCACGCGCGCACGCTCGTCCGCGGCGAGCACGGGGAGCTCGGGGACCGCCCGGCCGGGGTCGGCGGCGGCCGCCTCGACCAGCGTGCGCAGGTTCGCCTCGAAGCGTTCGATCGTCTCCGGGTCGAACAGGTCGGTGGCGTACTCCAGCCGGGTGTGCAGCACCCCGTCGCGCATGTTGACGTCGAGCTGGAGGTCCACCTTGGCGGTGCCGTTGGCGATCTGCCCCTCGTTGGTGCGGATCGCCAGGTTGAACATCACCTGGTAGAGCGGCGGCACGCTCAGGTCCCGGGCCGGCTGCAGGTCCTCCACGAGCCGCTCGAACGGCAGCTCCTGGTGGTCCAGCGCCTCGGCGACCGTCGCCCGCACGCGCCCGGCCGCCTCGCGAAAGCTGGGCGCGCCCGACAGGTCCACGCGCAGCGGCACCGCGTTGACGAACATGCCGATGACCGGCTCGGTCTCGGGCAGCAGCCGGCCCGCGACCGGCGTGCCCACCACGATGTCGTCGATCCCCGACCAGCGCGACAGCACGGCGGCGTACGCGGTGAGCATCACCGTGAACAACGTCGTGTTGAGCTCCTTGGCCAGCCGCTCCACGCCCGCCGACAGCTCGGGGGAGTAGGCGCCGAGCCGGATCCCGCCCCGGTAGCTCCGGCGGGCCGGCCGCGGCCGGTCGCCCGGCAGGGCGAGGTCGGCGGGCACCCCGGCCAGCCGGTCGCGCCAGTGCACCAGCTCGGTCTCCAGGAACTCGCCGGACAACCTGCCGCGCTGCCACACGGCGAAGTCGGCGAACTGGATCGGCAGCTCGGGCAGCTTCGGCGGCCGGTCCTCGCCGAGCGCGTCGTAGCACTCCTCCACCTCGTCCATGAAGACCATGGAGGAGACGCCGTCGAAGATCGTGTGGTCGAAGACGACGGCCAGCCGCAGGTCGTCCTCGGCCAGCTTGACGTGCCGGCCCCGGTACAGCGGCGCCCGTTCCATGTCGAACGGCTGCACCGCGTCCGCCCTGGCCAGGCGGGCCAGCTCCGCCTCGGCGGCGGCCCGCGGCAGGTGGCTCAGGTCCGTCTCGGTCAGCGCCGTGGGCGGCGCGCCGGGGTGGACGATCTGCACGACCTGCCCGTCCCGGAAGTCGAACGTGGTGCGCAGCGCCTCATGACGCCGCACGACCAGATCGATCGCCCGCTCCAGCCGGCGGGGGTCCACCGGCTGCCTGGCCGCCATCGGCATGACCATGCCGATGTTGTAGACGGCCAGATCGGGCTCGAAGCGCGAAAGGAACCACATCCGCTCCTGGCCGGAGGATGCGGGGAAGGCATCACTCACTGTCCATGGCCTCTCGCAGACTCTTCGGCCGCATGTCGGTCCACACCTGCTCGATGTGCGCCAGACAGGCGTCCTTGGTGCCGGAGAAACCGGCGTCGTACCAGCCGGAGGGGTTGTCCCGGCCGGCGGGCCAGATGGAGTACTGCTCCTCGTCGTTGCGTACGACCTTGGTGTCCGTGCTGGTCTCTGTGCTGGTCTCTGGGCTCATGCGGAACTCCGGGGGAGGCGGGGGATGGTCTGGGCGGCGGGCCCGGCGGGGGCGGGCTCGGGGGCGGCGGCCGTGGCGGCGTCGATCAGGGCCGCGACCCCGGCCACGGTCGGCTCCTCGAAGAGGTTGCGCATCGGCAGCCGGACCCCGAGCTCCTTGCGGATCAGGGCGATCAGCTGCACCGCGATGAGCGAGTTGCCGCCCAGCTCGAAGAAGTCGTCGTCGACGCCGATGTGGTCGCCGCCGAGCACCTCGCCCCACAGGCGGGCGATCGTGGCCTCGGCGTCGTTGCGCGGCGCGACGTAGCCCTCGGCGGGCGCCTTGTCCTGCCGGTCGGCGACCGCCGCCGGATCGAGCTCGCTCTCGACGGTCTCCTGGGTCAGCGAGCCGACGCCGGCGACGAGCTCGGCCACCGTGCTGGCCGCCACCACGACCTGGGGGCCGAGCGGGGCGGCGAGCAGCCTGCGCAGGGCGAGGGCCCCGTCGGCCGGCCTGATCCCGGCCGCGTCGTCGGCCGCGACCGGCGACGCGGCCGGGGCGGCGACCTGGGACCCGGCGCTGGAGCGGACCCCGGAGACCACGGCCTCGGTGTCGATCCTGCGCAGGACGTAGTCGGAGATCTGCACCAGCACCGTGCCGTCGGGCGCGATCAACGTGACGTCGACGACCAGCACCTCGTCGGTGTCGGTGCTGGTGATGCGCAGATGGCTCCAGAACGCCTCGGGCAGGCTGCCGAACACGGTGATGCGGCCGTAGCCGAGCGGCAGGTAGTGGCCCTCGACCGCGACCCAGCTGAAGGTGGTGGCGGCGTCGAGCAGGGCCGGGTGCAGCCCCCACCGGTCGAGGTCGGCCATCAGCGCGTCGTTGGCCTCGAACAGGCCGAGCGCCTCCTGCTGGCCGACATGCGTGGCGGTCAGCGTCCGGTGCCAGTGCGCGCCGAGCGTGAGCAGGCCCGACAGCGGGACGCCGCCCTGCTCGTCCGCCGAGGACACGCAGCGGTCCATGATGGCGCGCAGGTCCACGCGGTCGGCGGGCGGCGGGCTCACCTTGGCCGCCGTGCCCCTGGCGTGGGTGCGGTGCGAGCCGCCGATGATGCTCTGCACCTGGAACTCGGCGCCGTCCGCCTCCGGGGTGAAGAGCACCCGTACCTCGGCGGTCGCGCCGTCGGCCACCGACAGCGGCTCGACGAACACCACGTCCCGCAGCTCGACGAGCCCGCCGTCGGGCAGCACCGCCTCGGCGGCCGTCCTGGCCAGCTCGACGTGGCCGGTGCCGGGCAGCACCGGCACGTCGGCGATGCGGTGCTCGTCCAGCACCCAGTGCGTGCCGGGCGAGAGCGTGCCGCTGCACCAGTCGAGCCCGCCGATCTCGCCGGCGTGCCGCGCGTCGAGGACCGGGTGGTCGAGCGCCTTGATCCGGTCGCCGCGCTGCAACGCGACGAATCCGGCGGGCGCCGCGGTCTCCACCGCCATGCCGACTTCCAGCCATCTGCCCCAGTTGACGCTGACGATCTGGGCGGCGTTCCAGCCTCGTCCGGCGCGGGCGTGCGCGTCGAGGAAGTTGTTGGCCGCGCAGTAGTCGATCTGCCCGAACCCGCCGGCCACCGCGGTGATCGACGAGCAGAGCACCACGGCCTCCAGCTCCAGGTCGCCGAACGCCTCCTGCAGCGCCAGCGTGCCGAGCAGCTTGGGCCGGAGCACGGCCTCGGCCGCCTCCCGCTCCTTGATCTGGGCCATGCCGCCGCCGGGCAGGCCGGCCGCGTGCACGAGCACGTCCACCCGGCCGAAGGCGGCGAGCGTCTCGTCCCTGACCCGGCGCATGTCCGCCGGATCGGTCACGTCGGCGGCCAGGGTCAGCACCCGCGCCCCGGCGGCCTCCATCCGGCCGATCGCCTCGGCGGCGCGCGCCTCGCGGGCCGACCGCGGCGGGCCTTCGGGCAGCCCGCTCCTGGACAGCAGGACGATGCCGACGCGGGCCCGCGCCGCCAGGTCCTCGGCCAGCGAGACGCCGATGCCGCCCAGACCGCCGGTGATCACGTACACCTGGCCGTCGCGCGGCTCGCCCGGCTCGCTGGTCACCTCCACCTGCTCGTACCCGAGCAGCCACCGCTTCCCGCCGCGCAGGGCGACCGGGGCCAGCAGCCCGGCCTCGCCGGGCTCCGCCGTACGGCCCAGCTCGGCGGCGACGCCCCGCACCGCCGCCGGCCGGTTCGCGTCCCCGTCCGGCGCGTCGATGTGGCGGACGCGCAGCCACGGCGTCTCCAGCGGGACGACCCGCGCGAAGGCCGCCAGCGTGGCGTGCTCCGGCCTGGTCAGGTCGCCGCCGACGACGTCCATCGTGCCCGCGGTCACCAGGTCGAGCTGCACCCCGCCCGGCGGCTGAGCCGCCGACAGCGCCTGCACGAGACCCAGGACGCCGAAGAAGCCGCGGTCCTGCGCCGCCCACGTCTGCTCGCCGCCGGTGAGCGCCCAGGCGTGCACGACCCGCTCGGGGATCTCGCCGACCGCCTCCAGCAGCGCGTCGTAGTCCTCCCGTACGGCCGGCCGCACCGTGAAGTGCCCGTCGAAGGCGCCGAACGCGGCGCCCGGCCGCACCTCCAGCACCTCGGCCCCGGAGGCGCGCAGCGCGTCGGCCAGCGCGGCGGAGTCCTCGTCCACGAAGGCCAGGCAGCGCGTGACCGGCGACGGCGTCCCAGGACGGGCCGGCGCCTGGTGCCAGACGGGCACGCCGTACCACCGCTCGGGCGGCAGGGGACCGTCGGCCTGCTGCGGGTGGGCGACGCCGCCGGCGAAGGCGCCCTGCGGGTCGGGGTCGATCCAGGCGCGCTGCCGCTCCCACGGATAACCCGGCAGCGAGACGCGGAAGCCGGGGGCGCCGAAGTCGTTCAGCTCGATGCCGTGCACCCACAGCGCGCCCACGGCCTGCGAGAAGACCGCGACGTCACCGGCCCGGTCGCGCGGGCCGGGCAGCGACGGCAGCGGGGCGATCGCGCCGGCGGCCAGCTGGGTGCCGGCCAGGCCGCACAGCTGCCGGCCCGGCCCGCACTCGATCATGATCCATTCGCCGTCGGCCAGCAGCGTCGAGACGCAGTCGCCGAAGCGGACCGGTTCGCGCACGTGCCTGGCCCAGTAGGACGGGTCAGTGGCCTCCGCGGCGGTGATCCAGGTGCCGGTCACGTTGGACAGGAACGGCAGGCTCGGCGCGGCCGGCCGGGCCGCCGCGACCAGCTCGCGGAACTCGCGCAGCATCGGCTCCATCATCGCCGAGTGGAAGGCGTGCGAGGTGCGCAGCCGGGTGCAGCCGATGCCCTCCTCCTCCAGCATCTCGGCCAGCTCCGCGATCGACTCCGACGGGCCGGACACGACGCACGTGCCGGGGCCGTTGACGGTGGCCACGGAGACGTCGTCGGGCAGCATCGGCGCGATCTCGTCGGGCATGAGCTGCACGGCCAGCATGGAGCCCGGCGGCAGCGCCTGGATCAGCCGGCCGCGCGCCGCGACCAGCCGCATCGCGTCGGGCAGGGTGAAGACGCCGGCGATGGTGGCCGCCGCGTACTCGCCGATGCTGTGGCCGATCATCGCGGCGGGCTCGACGCCCAGCGACAGCCAGAGCCTGGCCAGCGCGTACTCCACGGTGAACAGGGCGGGCTGGGTGAGCGAGGTCTGCCGCAGCGCCTCGTCGGCCTCCTCGCCGGTGGCGAAGATCTGGTCGCGCACGTCCAGGACGGCCGCGCACTCGTCGACCGCCTCGCGGAAGATCGGCTCGTTGCGGTACAGCTCCGCGGCCATGCCGCCGTACTGGGCGCCCTGGCCGGAGAAGAGGAAGGCCACCTGCGCCGGCCGCTTCGGCTTGGCGCCGGTGACCGTCCGCCTGGGGTCGGACAGCGCGGCCACCGCGTCGCCCGGCGAGGTGGCGACGACGACGGCCCGGTGCTTGAGCTCCCGGCGGCCCACGCGCAGCGTGAACGCGGCGTCGGCCAGGTCCGTCTCGGGGTGCGCGGCCAGGTGCGCGGCCAGCCGTTCGCGCGCGGCGGCCAGTGCCGACTCCGTCCTGGCCGACAGCTTCAGCAGGTGCGCGGGCCGCTCACGGGGCAGCGACGGGCGCGGCGGGGCCTCCTCCAGCACGGCGTGCGCGTTCGTGCCGCCGATGCCGAACGAGCTGACCCCCGCGCGCCGCGGGAACTCGTCGCGCTCCCACTTCGTCGGCGAGGAGACGACGTAGAACGGGCTCGCCGGGAAGTCGATCTTCGGGTTGGGGCTCTTGAAGTGCAACGTCGGCGGGATCAGCTTGTTCTCCAGCGCCAGCACCGTCTTGACCAGGCTGGGGATGCCGGCCGACTGGCCGAGGTGGCCGATGTTGCTCTTGACCGAGCCGATGCCGCACCACTGGGTGTCGCTCGTGTGCTGGGCGAACACGCTGGACAGCGCGGCCACCTCGATCGGGTCGCCGAGCGCCGTGCCGGTGCCGTGCGCCTCGACGTAGGTGACCGTACGGGGATCCACGCCGCCGACGCCCAGCGCCTGCGCGATCACCGCGGCCTGGCCGTCCAGGCTGGGCGCGGAGAAGCCGACCTTGCCCGCGCCGTCGTTGTTGATCGCGTTGCCCAGGACCACCGCGCGGATGTTGTCGCGGTCCTCGATCGCCTCCGACAGCCGCTTCAGCACCAGGACGCCGCCGCCGCTGCCCCAGGTCGTGCCGCCGGCGTCGGCGTCGAAGGAGCGGGTGTGCCCGTCGGGGGAGACGATGCCGTCCTGGTCGTAGATGTAGCCCTCGCCCTGCGGCAGGTCCAGCATGGCCGCGCCGGCCAGCGCCATGTCGCATTCGCCGTTGCGCAGCGCCTCGCACGCGATGTGGAAGGCCACCAGCGCGGTCGAGCACGCCGTGTGCACGGTGTAGCTGGGGCCGCGCAGGTCGAGCTTGTAGGAGGTCAGGGTGGCGCAGTAGTCGACGTGGTTGCCCACCATGACCGCCAGCCAGCCGGCGTTCTTGTGGGCCTGGGCGTTGCTGCGGATGTTGCGCCACTGGTAGGTGTCCGTCCCGGTCCCGGCGTAGACGCCGATCTCGCCCGGGTAGCGGAACGGGTCGTAGCCCGCGTCCTCCAGCGCCGTGTGCGACAGCTCCAGGAACAGCCGGTGTTGCGGGTCGCGGACCTCGGCCTCCCTGATCGACATGCCGAAGAACGCCGCGTCGAAGCCCTCGTAGTCGTCCAGCGTCATGGCGGCCGGCACGAAGTTCGGGTCGGCCAGCAGGCTCTCCGCCGTGCCCAGCGCCCTTTGCTCCTCCAGGGTGTACGTGGTCAGCGACTCGACGCCGTCGGCGAGGTTGCGCCAGAACTGCTGCGCGTCACCCGCTCCCGGGACTCGGCACGACAAGCCGATGATCGCGATCGGCTCGGCCGTGGGCTCGTCCGTCATGGGGCAATCCCCTTCTCGTTGCGGTTCCTCAACCTGTCTCGCCGTGAGGCCAGGCGGCGCGCCGCCCGGTCCAGCCCCGGACTGCCGCCCGCTCCATCGAGATGAGCGGCCAGCGTCCGGATCGTGGGATGCCTGAACAGCTCCGTGATCGGGATCTCGCGGCCGGTCGCCGCCCGCAGCCGGGCCTGGACCGCCGCCACGGCCAGCGAGTGGCCGCCGATCTCGAAGAAGTTGTCGTCGGGGCCGAGCCGCGGCACGCCCAGCACGGCGCGCCACACCTGGGCGACCGTCTTCTGGGTGGGGCCGTCGAGGCCGCCGCCGGCCTTCGGCTGCTCGACCGGCCGGCCGCGCAGCGCGGCGCGGTCCACCTTGCCGTTGGGCGTCAGCGGCAGCGCGGGCAGTGCCACCACCTCGCTGGGGACGGCGTGCTCGGGCAGCGCGCCGCGCAGCTCGTCCAGGATGCGGTGCGCCGCCAGGCCAGGCCGGGCGGGCACCACGTAGCCGATGAGCGTGCCGTCCTCGACCCGGGCCGCGGCGGCGCGCACGTCCCGGCAGGCGGCGAGCGCGGCCTCCACCTCGCCCAGCTCGACCCGGAAGCCGCGCACCTTCACCTGGTCGTCGGCGCGCCCGGCCGGGGTGATCGTGCCGTCGGGGTTGCGCCGGCCGAGGTCGCCGGTGCGGAACCGGTCGCCGGCGAAGCGCCGGCCGGTCAGCGCCGGATCCAGGTAGCCGTCGGCCAGGTGGCGGCTGCGGACGACCACCTCGCCGAGCTCGCCCACACCGGCCCGCCTGCCGTCCGGCGTCACGACGATGATCTCGCTGCCCTCGACGGGCCGGCCGATCGGCACGACCTCCGGGTACGGCTCCGCGAGCTCGTGCCACGCGTGCGCCTGCGGCGTCTCGGTCGTGCCGTAGAAGGCGACGATCCGGGCATCGGGCACGAGCCCCCGCAGCCGGGCCGCCTGGATGCCGGTGAACAGGTCGCCGCCCACGCCAGCCAGCCGCACGTCGGGCAGCGTGCCGCCGGTGCCCGCCAGCATCGCCGCGAGCTGCGGCGTCAGGTGCAGGACGGTGATCGCGTGCTCGCGCAGCCAGGTGACGAGCTTGCCGGGATCGCGGACCAGCTCGTGCTCGGGCACGAACAGCTCGGCGCCCGCCACGGCCGGCACGAACATGTCGCGCAGCGCCGGATCGTGCGCCGGCCCGTGCAGCAGCGCGAACCGGTCGTGCGGCCCGACGGCGAAGGTGCGGACGTACCAGGACAGGAAATGGGCCAGCGGCCGCTCGCCGGTGACCACCGCCTTGGGGTCGCCCGTGGTGCCCGAGGTCATCGAGAGGTAGCCGGGACCCGGCAGCAGGGCGCCGCCCTCGCGCAGCTCGACCGCGCCGTCCCGCAGGACCGCCCGCGCTCCGGCGGCGGCGATCTGCCGCTCCTGGACGGCGGCGGGATAGGCCGAGTCGATCACCACCCACCGCGCCCCCGCCGCCAGCACGCCGAGCAGCACCCCCGGCAGCTCGGGCACCCGGGAGGCGACGACGGCCACCACGGCCCCCGGCTCGACCCCCGCGCCGCGCAGCGCCGCCTCGGTCCGCCGCCGCGCCCCGGCGTGCGCGTCGCCGGCCAGCTCCAGCAGGCCGGGCCCGTCCCAGGCCGGCAGCTCGGCGTCGGGGGGCTCAGGGCGTACCTGCCCGGTCAGCGACTCGCCGAGCAGCTCGACATAGCCGTCCACCAGCGCCGTCATGCGCTCGGCGGAGAACAGGTCGGGGTTGTAGACCAGCTCCAGCGCGTAACCGCCGCGCTGCTCGCCCACGTACATCGTCAGGTCGAACAGCGCGCCCGGCAGCCCCGGCCGCAGCGTCTCGCTGGCGCAGCCGTCCAGGTCCAGATGGGCCTGCGCGAAGTTGTACATGTTGAACATGACCTGCGTGATCGGGTTGCGGCTCAGGTCGCGCGGCAGCCGCAGCGACTCCAGCAGCTGCCCGAGCGGCACGTCCCGGTGCCTGATCGCGGCGTTCAGCTCGGCCGCGCACGCCGTCACCTGCCCGGCGAAGTCGCCCCGGGGGCGCAGCCGCAGCGGCAGGACCTGCACGCACATCCCCACCAGCGACTCGAACGCCACGTGCGGCCGGTCGGCGTAGGCCGCCCCCACCACCAGGTCGTCCCGTCCCGCCAGGGTGGCCAGGCGGCGTCCGAAGGCGGCCAGCAGCACCGCGTACGGCGTGGTGCCGAGCTCCGCCGCCAGCTCGGCCACCCGGCCGGCCAGTTCCGCGTCCACCTCGCCCCGGACGGCGGCGCCGCGGAAGGTCTGCGCGGGCGGCCTGGCCGCGTCCCTGGGCAGGTCCAGCACCAGCGGGGCGTCGTGCAGGCGCTCGCGCCACCAGCCCAGCGCCTGGCCGTCGCCGTTCGCGCGCAGCCAGCGCACGTAGTCGGCGAACGTGTGCTCGCCCGCCTCGACCGGCTCGCCGCGGTAGGCGGCCGACAGGCCGCGGAAGAGCACGTCCTGCGACCAGCCGTCGAACACCAGGTGGTGCGCCGTCAGGCAGAGCACGTGCTCGTCGGGGGCCAGCCGGAGCAGCCGCGCCCGGAACAGCGGCCCGGCGGCCAGGTCGAACCGTTCCCGCGCCTCCTTCTGCAGCGCCGCGTCCAGCTCGGCGGGGGAGAGGTCGTCGATCGGCAGCGGCACCTCGCTCGGCGGCGCGACCGTCACGTCGGGGATCCCGTCGCGCGAGGCCACCCGCCAGCGCAGCGCCTCGTGGGCCGCCACCACGGCGGTGAGCGCCCGGCGGAGCGCGGCGACGTCGAGCGGGCCCCGGATCCGCTCGGCCATCGCGATGTTGTGCGCGGCCGACTCGGGCGCCAGCTGCTCGACGAACCACATCCGGCGCTGGGCGGGGGAGAACGCGGCCGGGCTGCCGGTGGGCGGCGCGGCGGCGGACGCCCGCTCCGCGCCCGCCACCAGCGCGCGCAGCGCGCCGTAGGTCCGGCCCTCGTACACGTCCTGGACCGAGACCACCCGGCCCAGCTCCGCGCGCACCGCGGCCACCAGCCGCATCGCCCGCAGCGAGTGGCCGCCGCGCTGGAAGAAGTCGTCCTCGTCGTCGGGGACGGGCGCCTCCAGCACCCGCGCCCAGATCCCGGCCAGCCCGCTCGCCGTTCCCCGCTCCCGCTGCGACTGCGCCCGCAGGGCGGCCAGGTCCACCTTGCCCGAGGCGTTCAGCGGGAGGAGCGGCAGCCGGACCAGCCTGGTCGGCAGCATGTACGGCGGCAGCCGCACCGCCAGGTCCTCGCGCAGGGCGGCCAGGTCGGGCGCGTCCTCGGGCGTCACGTAGGCGACCAGCTCGCCCGCGAAGTCCACCACCGCCTGCCGCACCCCGGGATGGGCGCGCAGCGTCGTCTCCACCTCGCCGATCTCCACGCGCTGCCCCTGGACCTTGACCTGGCGGTCGAGGCGGCCCATGAACGCGATCTGGCCGTCCTCCTGCCACGCGACGTGGTCGCCGGTCCGGTACAGCCGCGCGCCGGGCTCGTCCGAGAACGGGTCGGGCACGAACCGCTCGGCCGTCAGCGCCGGCCGGTCCAGGTAGCCGCGGCTGACCTGCGGGCCGCCGATCAGCAGCTCGCCGGGGACGCCCGGCGGGCACTCGTTCATGTCCTCGTCCACGATGTACGCCCGGCAGCCGGTCAACGGCCGGCCGATCGGCAGCGGACGCTCCCACACGCCGTGGAACTCGCCGCCCACCACGACGACGGTCAGCTCGGTCGGGCCGTACAGGTTGTGGAAGCGGGTGTGCGCCGACCAGCGCGCCACCTGCTCGGGCGGGGGCGGCTCGCCCGCCGTCACCACGTCCCGCAGGTGCGGCAGCCGGCTCGGGTCCACCAGCGGCAGCAGCGCGGGCGGGAGGTAACCCCAGGTGACGTCGTGCCCCTCCAGGAAGTGCTGCAACCGGGCCGGGTCCACGCGGTCCTCGTCCGGCACGAGCTGCACGCAGCCGCCGACGGTCAGCGGGAGCACCATGTCCATGATCGAGGCGTCGAAGCCCAGCGCGGAGAAGGCCATCGAGCTGCAGCTCGCGTCCAGGCCGAAGCGCGCGACGGTCGCGGTGACGAAGAAGACCGCGTTGGCGTGGCTCACCACCACGCCCTTGGGCCGTCCGGTGGAGCCGGAGGTGTAGATCACCCACGCCGCGTTGCCCGCGACGGCGCCGCTCTCCCGGGGTTCGGCCGGCCCCGGCTGGAAGGCGTCGACGAGCGTGGCGGCGCAGCCGTCCAGGAGCTCGTGGCCGCGCTCGTCCACGACGACCACCGCGATCCCGGCGTCCGCCAGCACCTCATCCAGCCGCCGGCGCGGATGCCCCGGGTCCAGCGGCACGTA
The DNA here is from genome assembly GCF_053601695.1 of Nonomuraea sp. NPDC004702. Taxonomy (NCBI): domain Bacteria; kingdom Bacillati; phylum Actinomycetota; class Actinomycetes; order Streptosporangiales; family Streptosporangiaceae; genus Nonomuraea; species Nonomuraea sp. NPDC004702. The sequence goes on along the minus strand of NZ_JBSGCE010000042.1, from coordinate 44,225 downwards.
CGCCCCGCCCGCCAGGTGCACGGCCAGCACCGCCACCGGCATCAGCGGCGTGCGGCGGGTGCACAACCCCACCCGCGACTCCGGCCCGACGCCGAGCTCGCGCAGCCGGGCCGCCAGCGCCCACGCCCGCTCGACCAGCTCGGCGTAGGTGAGCACGTTCTCCCACTGCCGGACCGCCGGGGCGTCCGGGGTCCGCGCGGCCTGAGCCGTGATCAGACTGCTGAGGAGTGTCATCCTGCGGCCTCCACACCCGGCCGTACCAGCCGGCCTCGCCGTACCGTCTCGAAACGCAGCAGGAAGCTCGGCGCGCGCAGGGCGATCGCGGCCATCGCCCGGCCCAGCGGCAGGTGCGTCACCCGCCACCCCGCCAGCCACTCCGCCTCAGCACCTGCTTCGGGGGACGCCTCGGGCACCCACGTCCGGCCCGGACGCTGCCCGGCGAACCCGAACCGCGCCGGGTCCACCCGCAGCCCGTCACCGGACGCCTTCAGCAGCGCCTCCTTGGCCGTCCACGTGCGCAACGCGCTGTGCAACCGCAGTTCCTCGGGCAACGCGGCGAACTCGTCGCGCTCCCGCTCGTCCAGCATCCGCTCGAAGAACGTCTGCTCGTCCGCCGGCGGGCGGAAGCGCTCCAGGTCGGCGCCCACCTCCCGGCCGGTCGTCAGCGCGACCAGCACGAGCCCGCCCGACTGGGCGACGCTGTAGGTCAGCGCGGTCCCGCCGTACGGCAGGCCGCCGGACCGGCCGGGCGGCTCGGCGAGGCCCGGCTCGACCCCGTACTCCCTGAGCAGCCGCCGCAGCAGCACCGACCTGCCGACGAAGCCGCGCCGGCCGTCCTCCTGCCGGAACCTGGCCGCCCGCGCCGCCTCCCGCGGCGACAGCTCGTCGAGGGACGCGCACATCTCGGGCAGTTCGTCGAGGTCGGCCAGCCACACGTGCACCTCGTCCGCGGCCAGGCTCCGCTCCGGGCCGGCCGCGATCGTCCGCGCCACCTCCTCACCGTGCGTGGCGAGGAAGAGGTGGGCGGCGTCGAGCGTGTGCAGGCGGAAGGTCGAGGAGGTGTGGCGGGCCCAGGCGAGCATGGTCGGGTGGGTGACCTCCCGGTCGTGCGCGCCGGCGAAGGCGACGATGGGCACGTCCAGGGGCTCCTGGCGGGTGAAGCGGTAGCGGCGCAGCCACTCCATGTCCGTCCGCAGCGCGGGGATGAGCAGGGCCTTGACCTCGGGCTGCGTGCGTAACTCCGGGGGCGCGCCGAGCCGCAGGATGAGCTCGTCGACCAGGTCCTCGTCGCCCAGGCCCGTCCACCGTCCCAGCGTCTCCTGGCGCTCCGGCGGGTGCGCGGCGCCGACGTAGAGGCATTCGGGCGCCCGCACGCCGAGCCGCCGCAGCTCGCGGACCACCTCGAAGGCGACCCGGCCGCCCATGCTGTGCCCGTAGATCGAGTACGGCGTGCGCTGCCGGGCGACGACGGCGCCGATGGACCGGGCGATCAGCTCGGGGGAGAGGGCTCCGGGCTCGGCCACCCGGCCCTCCCGGCCGGGCAGCATGGCCACCCGCACGTCCAGGACGCCGTCGAACGCCTGCCGCCAGGCCCAGAAGGCGGTGACGTCCCCACCGGCGTAGGGGAGGCAGAAGAGGGTCCGAGCGCCGGGCGGGTATCGCGTCAGCGAGGCGAACGGTGTCTCGGACAGCGGCTGTTCTTCTGGCATCGCGACGCGAAGTCACCCTCCGGCAGGTCTGCCGCGCCGGGCGAGGTCGTCGCGCGGGCAGCAGGAAATATGGGCCGCTCGTCAGGGTTCGACCTGGCGAGGGGCGGCTCACGGCTGAAGCCACGCCATTCCTATTATTTTGTCCGAAAGTCAGTCAAGGGATGAAATTTAAACCAATGATGGAATGCTGGTTTCGGGCATCGACAAAACCCGCTTCCGGCGGGTGCGTCTACGGGCGGTGGACCTCCCCGGCTGGGCGGATGATCTCTGCCTGCCCTCGCGTTCTGGGGTTCTGCCACCCTGCGTGATGATCTTGTCCCTCTATGGAATGCCCGTAATTAGGGTTTCGGTCCTGTCGTTTGAAGGGGTCTCTGTCCCTATTGACTGATTGAGTCGGGTCCGATTCTCCATATCGGTCAGATCGGCGGTCATCCCGCTGGCAGTGGCCTCGCGGGGTGCTGACAGCCGTCGGCCCCCGTCCTGTCAGGGCCGGGATCAGGAAGACCTCCCCGTTCGCGACGAGCACGGGGAGGTCTCGAGATCACTGCGATTCCGGTCTCAGCGGCGGGCGGGCGGGTCGCCCGGACTCACTACGGCCTCACCGCTTCGGCCGGAAGTAGTGCCTCACCATGTAGGCGGTGACCTGGGCGCCGATCTTCGCGCCCTGTACGTCCGCCGTGCGCGTGTGGATGCCGCCCCACACGCGGGCCTCGATGACCTCGGCCAGGGCGTGGGAGAAGCCGCGGAAGCTCCTGGTGGTGCCCGAGTCGGAGCTGTAGCCGCTGAAGGGGATGTCGTCCCTGCCGAAGAAGTGGGCCAGCGCCGACATGCTGGCCGCCGTGAAGCACGTGTGCCCGGAGGTGTAGTCGGGGTGCGGCGGGGTGACGAGCAGCGGCGTCCAGTCCGGGTCGGCCGTGGTGCGGGGGTTGCCGTCGGTGTCGGCCAGGCGGATCGCCGTCACCGGCCGCCAGAAGGCCCACGCCGCCTTCTCGTTGTAACAGGCGGTCGTGGCGTCGGCCTCGGCCAGGTCGACCATGGCGAACATGCGGGCCGCCTGGAGCGGGTTCAGCCGCCGGGTCGTGGCGAGCTGGCGTTTGATCTCCCATTCGGCCAGGTGCCGGTCGTGCCACCAGATCGCGGCCTGCGTCTGGTCCTGCGTCCTGGCCGTGCTGTCCGCCCCGCCGATCCGCTTCAGCTCGTTGACGTCCTTGGCGTAGCGGGAGCTGGTCAGCGCGGGTGGGCCCGAGGTGCGGAACATCGACGCGCTGGGGATGAGGAACGGCTTGAGGTCGCCGACCCAGGCCCCGTCCGAGGCGTTCGTGGGCGGTGTCGGCCGCCACTGGCCGGGCTGGGTGCCGATCGGCCAGGTCTGGTCGCCGAACGCGCCGTCGTTCTCCCTGGCGGCGATCATCGCGGCCGCCGCCTGCTCGCCCACGGCGACGCCGCGTCGTCTCGCGTCGCCGTCGGCGATCGTGGCGAGGTACTCGTCGTACTGGGTCGTCAGCCGGGCCTGCTGGGCGGGGAAGAGCTTGTTCAGCACGCGGAAGGCCGCGGTGGCGACGGCGGCCTCCGTCGACTCCCCGCCGTCGGCCCGGGGCGCGGTCAGGTACGGCTGGTAGGGGGTGCCGGCGATCGCGTTCACCGCGTCGTAGACGGCTCCGTGCACCATGGCGAAGCTGCGCGCCTGGACCTGCGGCTGCTGGCCGGCGACGTCCCAGATGGCGGTCTGGGCGTTGCGGTCCCAGACGACGACGGCGTTCTCGGGCGATTGTGAGCCCGACGCGTACGCGGTTGCTGAGCCCTGTCCCGCCGGGACGACGGCGGCGATGACGAGGACGGCCAGCCATCGTGCGATGACCGGCCGTCGCCTACCACGTGATTGAGGCATTCGAGAAAATTACTATGTCGCCTCAAGGCCGTTAAGCGGCCAAATAAGCGAAAACCCGATAACGACACGTCCGAAAAACGGGCCCGCCGGAACGGCGGCGGGCCATCGCGCCCTCTCAGGGGGTCTGACGTCGAGCGATGCCGTCGGCGCGGTCATGGCCGCCGCGCCCGGCACGCCGGTCGCGCTTTTCCCGCACCGCGATGACGTTCGCCGCGATGAGCAGCCCGGAAGGCACGATCGCGGTAATGAAACCGCTCATTCCGATCAGGCCGACGCCTATGGCCCCCCAGACGAGGATCGCCCAGCCGACATATCCGGGAACCTGCTGCCCCTGCCGCCCCGCCCGCGCCACCAGCAGGCCCAGCAGCGCCAGCACCACGACGAACCCGCCGGGCAGCGCCCAGAAGACCGCCTGCGAGTCGCCGTCCGCGAGGCCGTTGCGCAGGTCTCCGGCGAGCCAGCTCGCCCAGGGGGCGAGGGGGACGAACACGGCGGTGTGCGCCAGGGCGATGAAGATCATGGCTCGCCCGGCCCAGCTGGTGAGCCGGTCCGGCGGTGTGGCCGTCGCGAGCGGGGAGGAGGTGCTCATGCCTGCCAGCCTTTCCCGGGAGCCGCCCGGTGTGCTCCCTCGCGAGGGGGATGCCGCTCCCTCTCCCGGGGCGGTCTCCGGCGGCCTCATGCGAGCGCCCTCTCGGCCATCATGGCCATCAGCGTCATCTGGTCCAGCGGGGGCGTGGCGGCGGGGTCGAGCTCGCGGTAGCGGCGGTGCAGGTTGACCACGATCCGCTCGGCGTCCAGCCAGGTGGCGTACTCGTCCAGGTCCACCGCGCCGACCGCCTCGGGGAAGGACAGGCCGCGGGCGTGGGCGGCGTCCGCCTGGTCGACCACGTGGGCGAGGTAGCCGCGCACCGCGCGGATCCCGTCGGGGTCGGTGACCGGGCCGTGGCCGGGGACGATCGTGTGGGCGCCGGTGGCGAGCATCCTGTCGCAGGCGTCGATCCAGTTGGCGATCGGGCCGCTCCACACGATCGGCGTGCAGCCGACGAACAGCAGGTCGCCCGCGAAGAGCACGCCCGCGTCCGGCACGTGCACGACGGTGTCGGCGCCGGTGTGGGCGGGGCCGAGGTCCATCAGGCGCACCTCCCGGCCGCCGATGTCGAGGGTGAGCTCCCGGTCGTACGTCCGGGTGGGCAGCCGCAGGCGGATGCCGCCGAAGTCGAAGGCGCCGAAGCGTTCGCGGAAGTAGGGCGTCGCCGGGCCGATGTCCATCACCTGGGCGGCGGTCAGCAGGTCGGGGCGCATCTCGTGCCGCATCTCCGCGCGGGTGGCCGCCGCGGAGACGATGTCGACGCGCTCGCCCAGCAGCTGGGTGCCGTGGCAGTGGTCGCCGTTGGAGTGCGTGATGGCGGCGTGGGTCAGCGGATGCCGGTCGGTGACCTCCCGCATGGCGGCCAGCATCTCGGCCGTCAGCGGCAGGTCGAACAGCGTGTCCACCAGCAGGGACGCGCCCTCGCCGGTGACGAGCCCGGCGTTGCTCAGGCCGTACCCGCCGTCGGGCAGCAGCCAGGCCCACACGCCCGCGCCGACCTCGTGCAGGCCGCGGGTGTAGGGCAGCCTGGAGCGGGCGTTGTTGACGCGCGGGCGCGGCGGGCGGCGGTCGGGGTCGTGCCGCGGCGTCAACGGGTACGGCCTGGCGGACGCCCGGACGGTCTGACGGGTCCGGCCCAGCCCCTCGACCGTCAGCTCGACGACGTCGCCGTCCCCCAGCCAGCCTGGGAACGCGGACGGGTCGGCCATCGACAGGTGCTCGACGAGACAGCAGCCGGGCACGGTGCCGGAGCCGAACACGTCGCCGGGCAGCAGGTCCACGCCGCGCGAGGCGTAGGAGACGACCTCGCCGAAGCTCCAGTCCATGCTGTCGGTGCGGCCCGAGCCGACGATCTCGCCGTTGACGGCGGCCTCGACGCGCAGGGCGAGCCGGCCGTCGCGGCGGTAGGGCGCCAGCTCGTCCGGGGTGACCAGGAACGGGCCGAGCGTGGTCGCGCCGTCCTTGCCCTTGGCCTGGCCGATCGCCAGCGGGGACTCCCGCAGCTGCAGGTCCCGCGCCGACCAGTCGTTGTAGACGGTGTAGCCGATGATGTGCGCCTCGGCCTCCTCCGGCGTGAGGTCCCGGCCGCCCGGCCCGATGACCGCGGCGATCTCCAGTTCGAAGTCGAACCAGACGCTGCCCGGCGAGATCGTCACGTCGTCGTACGGGCCGACGACCGTCGAGGGGCAGGCGAAGTAGAAGGCCGGGACCTGGTACCAGGCGTCCGGCAGGGTGCGCGGCTGACCGGCGGCCTGCCGGCAGTTGCGCATGTGGTCGAGGAAGCACAGGCAGTCGCGGATCGAGGGCGGGCGCGGGACGGGCGCCCGCAGCCTCGCCTGGGCCAGTGGAACCGTCTCCGCCGACGACGCGAGCGCCTGCTCGCCCGTCGCGCGCAGCGCCTCGGCGCCGCCGCCGAGGAGATCGAGCAGCCGGACACCGGGCGCGACGGGGTGGATCAGGTCCTCGCCGAGCACGCCGACGCGGTCGCCGGCGCCGGTCGCGTAGGTCACCCAACGCATGGGGGAGCTCCTTCGTCTCTATGTTGACCAACACAGGCTATATTTGCTGACATTCGCTCGGTCATCCGGCATAGCCGATCGCATGGCATCATCGCCACATGGCGATCGATCACCATGGCGGCCTGTGAACGCGCCGAGCCCGCGGCGGGGATGGGCGGCGATCACGCCCGGCCGCCTGTACTACGCCGGGCACGTCGGCGCGGGCGGCCTGCACGCCCACCACGCCGTGCAGCTCCTGGTCGGCGACGGCCTGGTCCTGCGCGGCGGCACCGGGCCCGCGCACGAGGTGCGGGCCGCGCTCATCCCGGCCGACACCCCGCACGAGATCGTGCGCGGCGCCGACGACGCCCTGCTCGTCCTGATCGACCCCGCCCAGGCCGGGCGGCCGTCCCGCGGACAGGCCGCCGGTCCGGCCGCCTCGTGGAGCCTCGACGTGCGCCCGCCGGCCCCTCGTGACCTGCCCGGCCTGGCCGCCCTGGCCGACGAGCTGACGGGCACGGCGCCGCCGCCACCCCTCCACCCCGCTCTGGCGCACGCGATGCGGCTGGTCGAGGCGGCCCTGCCCGCGCAGGTGCGGCTCGCCACGGTGGCCGGCGCCGTGCACCTGTCGGAGAGCAGGCTGGCCCACCTGTTCCGGCAGGAGGCGGGCCTGCCGTTCCGGCCGTACGTGTTGTGGACGAGGCTGCGGGTCGCGCTCTCCTCACTGTCGCGGGGAGCCACGCTGACCGCCGCCGCGCACGCGGCCGGCTTCTCCGACGCCGCCCACCTGACCCGGACCGTGCGCCGCATGATGGGCGACGCGCCCTCGGCGCTGGCCACCGGGGTGCGCTGGCTGGAGGGTTAGCAGGTTCGTTCAAGCCCGCGGGGCCCCGGCCAGGCCAGGCTGGTCCATGTGATCATCATCATCGGCGCCGGTCAGGCAGGGCTCGCCGCAGGCCGGGAACTGCGCCTGGCCGGGCACGACGTGCTCCTCCTTGAGGCCCATTCCCGTGTGGGAGAGTCCTGGCGGCGGCGCTGGGACTCCCTGCGCCTGTTCACCCCCGCCCGGCTCAGCTCGCTCCCCGGCCTGCCGCTGCCCGGCGACGGCGACCGCCACCCCGGCAAGGACGAGGTGGCCGGCTACCTGGAGGACTACGCGGCGCAGTTCGAGCTGCCCGTCCGGCTCGGCGCCTCCGTCTCACGACTGCGCCGCGCCGCGGACGGGAGGTTCGAGGCGGTCACCGACCGGGACGTCCTCACCGCCGACGGCGTCGTGGTCGCGACGGGCCCCTTCCAGCGGCCGCACGTCCCCGCCCTGCCGCTCGGGCCGGACATCGTCTCCCTGCACAGTGCCGACTACCGCAACCCGGGCCTCCTGCCCGACGGGCCCGTGCTCGTGGTCGGCGGCGGCAACTCCGGCCTGCAGATCGCCGCCGAGCTGAGCCGGGAACGGCAGGTCACGCTCGCGGTCGGCAAGCGTCAGCCGGTGCTGCCCCAGCGTGTCCTCGGCCGCGACGTCTTCGCCTGGCTGCGGGCCCTCGGGGTGGTCACCGCCCCGGTCGGCGGGCGGTTCGGCCGCTCCGTCCGCGAGCGCGACCCGCTGATCGGCATCGGCCCAGGGCGACTGCGCCGCCTGGGCGTCCGCGTCGTCGACGGCGTCGTCTCCGCCGACGGCGGCCGGCTGCGGACGGCCGGCGGGCAGACCGTCACGCCGTCCGTCGTGATCTGGGCGACCGGCTACCGGCCCGACTACGGCTGGCTGCGGGTGCCCGGCGCGCTGGCCGGCGGCGTGCCGCTGCACACCGGCGGCATCAGCCCGGTGCCCGGCCTGACGTACGTCGGCCTGCCCTTCCAGCGCAACCGCGGCTCCGCCCTGCTCGGCTGGGTGGGACACGACGCGGCCCTGGTGGCACGGAGCTACCCGGTCACGCCGCCGCCGCGGTCGTCCACGGCGGGCCCGGTCAGCCCTCCGGCCACGCGGTGAGGACGGCGGCCAGCAGCGTCCCGTCGTGGCCGGACGGCACCGCGCGCAGGTCGAGCAGGCAGCGGCCGTTCTCCACCCGGGCGAGCACGGGCGGCTGCGCCCGGCGCAGCGCGGCGGCCGCCCGCCGGTCCAGCGCGACGGCGGCGCTCGGCAGGGACACCCCTGGCGCGCCCCCGCCGCCGACCACGCTCCGGCTGTCGACGGCCTCGGCGTCGATCCCCTTGTCGCGCAGCCGGGCCGCCAGGTCCTCGGCGCGGGAGCGCAGCGTGGCCTGATCGGCGTGCAGGCTCTCCCAGGTCGGCGTCGGCGGGCCCGCGACCGTGGCCTCCAGCGCCGCCAGGGTGATCTTGTCCACCCGCAGCGCGCGGGCGAGGGGATGGCGGCGCAGCCGGTCCACGAGGTCGGCGCGGCCGAACAGCAGCCCGCATTGAGGGCCGCCGAGCAGTTTGTCCCCGCTGGTGGTGACGAGGTCCGCGCCCTCGGTCAGCCAGCTCGTGACGTCGGGCTCGCGGGGCAGCAGCGGCTCGTGGGCCAGCAGCCCCGAGCCGGCGTCGGCGACGAGGGGGACACCCCGCTCGCGGCACAACGCCGCCAGCCGCGACACCGGGACGTCGGCCGTGAACCCTTCGATCCGGTAGTTGGACGGGTGCACCTTCAGCACCAGGCCCGTCCGCGGCCCGATCGCGTCGGCGTAGTCCGCCAGGGCGGTGCGGTTGGTCATGCCGACCTCGCGCAGCCGGGCACCCGTGGAGACGAGCAGGTCGGGAAGGCGGAAGCCGTCCCCGATCTCGATCAGCTCCCCCCGGCTGACCACGATCTCGCCGCCCGCCGCCAGCGCGGTGGCCGCCAGCACGAGCGCCGCCGCGTTGTTGTTCACGACGTGGACCGCCTCGGCCGCGGGCACGGCGGCGGCCAGGGCGGCCAGCGCCGTGCGTCCCCGTCTGCCCCGGTCGCCCGTGTCGAGGTCGAGCTCGACGTCGGTGACCCCGGCGGCCAGCTGCACCGCCTGGCGGGCGGCGTCCGACAGCGGGGCGCGGCCCAGGTTGGTGTGCAGCAGCACGCCGGTGGCGTTGATCACCGGCCGCAGGCCGGCGGCGGAGGCGGGCAGGGCCGCCAGCGCCGCGGTCAGGACGTCCTCCGGCGCGAGCTCGCCCTCTCTGGCCCGCCGCTGCGCGGCGACGATCACGGCCTTGACCTGGGCGTGGCCGAACCGCCGGCGGGCCTCGACCAGCCGGGGGTCGGCGAGCAGCGTGTCCGTCCGCGGGATGGATCGACGATGGTCGGTCATGCTAGGGACGTCCGTTCGGCGTGAGAAGCACGGTGTCTCCAGGTCTCGTACCGGGGCCGATCAGGCATCATATGATCAACCGCCAGAAAAGCGATCATGACGGCCGTGATCGCCCTATGGTGTGATCATGAAGAGGCTCACGCAGTACGCCCAAGGCGGCGGCTGCGCCTGCAAGATCCCCGCGGCGGACCTGGAATCGCTGCTCGGCGACGCACGCATGCCGTTCCCCCGAGATCCCGAGGCGGAGCTCGTGGTGGGGCTGGAATCCGGCGACGACGCAGCCGTGGTCCGCACCCAGGACGGATCCGTGCTCATCAGCACGGCCGACTTCTTCACCCCGGTGGTCGACGACCCCTACGACTGGGGCCGCATCGCCGCGGCGAACGCCCTCTCCGACGTCTACGCCATGGGCGGGCGGCCCGTGGTCGCGCTCAACCTCCTGTGCTGGCCCACCGACCTCCTGCCCTACGACCTGGCCGCCGAGGTGCTGCGGGGCGGCGCGGAGGTGGCCGCCCAGGCGGGCTGCCACCTGGCCGGCGGGCACAGCGTCGTGGACGCCGAACCCAAGTACGGCCTGGCCGTCACCGGCGTCGCCGACCCCGACCGGCTGCTGCGCAACGACGCCGGCCGCCCCGGCCTGCCGCTGTCCCTGACCAAGCCGCTCGGCCTGGGCGTGCTCAACAACCGGCACAAGAACACCGGCGAGGTGTTCCCGCACGCCGTGGAGACCATGACCCGGCTGAACGCGGACGCCGCGCGCCAGGCCGTGGCCGCCGGGATCCGCTGCGCCACCGACGTCACCGGCTTCGGCCTGCTGGGCCACCTCCACAAGCTGGCCCGCGCCTCCGGCGTCACCGCCGTGCTGCACGCCTCGGCCGTGCCGATGCTGGACGGCGCGGCGCAGGCCGTGAAGGAGGGGTTCGTCCCCGGCGGCTCGCGGCGCAACCTCGACTGGGTGGCCCCGCATCTCGACCCCGGCGACGTCCCGGAGGAGACCCTGCTGCTGCTCGCCGACGCGCAGACCTCAGGGGGGCTGCTGGTCGCCGGGGAGATCCCCGGCGCCCCGGTGGTCGGCGAGCTGATCGAGCACACCGGGCACACCGTCGTCATCCGTCCCTGAACGCCGACGCCGGGCGAAACCCCACGGCCGTCTAGTGCCGGGCCCCGCCCGGCAGGACGACGGCCGCCAGGCCGGGCACGTCGAACAGCGGCCGGCCGCCCGACGGGGAGAGCACCACCAGCTCCTGCCGCCCACGGACCTGGTCCTGGGGCACCTGGACGACGGCGAAGCCGCCGTCCACCGGCCCGACCGGGAACCGGCCGGCCGGCAGCGGCAGGCGGGCCACCTGCCGTCCCGTGACGTCGAACTCCAGCACCGTGATCCGGTCGCCGGAGTACTCCAGGGTGAAGATCCGCTCGCCGCTCACCTGGACGGACAGCCCGTGGTCGGTGTCGCTGAGGACGCCCGCGCCGGACGTCAGGGTGAGGGCGCGGCCGGTGCCGGCGTGCTCCAGCGTGACCCGGTCGAGCGGCGGCCTGTCGTGCCGTCCGGTGTCGAGGAGGAGCGGCTCGCCCGACGGCGGCAGGCCGACCGGCTCCCGTCCGGGCGGCAGGTCGAGTTCGCGGGCATTGCCGCTCGGGAGCTCCAGCGTCCGGTAGGAGCGCACGTCCCCGCTGGCGTGGTAGCCGACGATCAGCCGCCGGGAGTCCGCCGACCACGCCCATGGGCTGTACGCGCTGTACGCGCCGCCGCCGGCCGGCGGTTCGAGCCGGTGGACCGCGACGCCCAGCAGGTCTCTGACCTCGTACCCGCCTCTGACGGGTTGCCCGAGCCAGCGCCCGTCGGGGGAGAGCGTGATGTTGCCCGGCGGGCTGACGGTCCGCGCGCCCAGCAGGAACTGCCGGCCGTCGGCGAGCAGCAGGAAGGTGGGGCACTGCGACTGGCAGGCGGTGTAGACCAGGACGCCCCGCCCGGCCGGGCCGGTGACGGGCAGCGCCGGCGCCTGGGCGGGCGGCCGGACGGTGTGCGGCGGCGAGGCCACCGTCACGCCGGTGTCCGGACCGGCGGGCGAACGCGCCTGGAAGACGGTGAGACCGCCGACGACCACCATGACGGCGGCCGACCCGGCGACCAGCGCCCTGCGCGGGACGAACGCCGGCCCGCGGGGCCGTCGCCACGTGCGCAGCCGATCGATCATGACCTTCCCGCCGAACCCGTCGTCGGTCACCGGTCCAACCCTCCGTCGTGGACGCCTCACTTGCAACACCCGGCGAGGCCGGCGGAGGGTCGGGCCGGTTCTCAGACCGCGGCGCCCCACAGCGCCAGCCCCATCAGCAGGACCAGCGCCGCCCGGCCGAACGTGCGGGCCGAGGCCCGCTCCGCGGCGCCGAAGCACAGGCAGGGAGCCGCCTGCTCGCCCATGACCAGAAGATACGTCTGCGCCACCGTGAACGACAGGCCCAGACACGTCCCGGCCACGCCCACCAGCACGTCGCCGGTGACGGGGGAGAAGGCGGCGAGGGCGACGAGCGCCTCCACGGTCACCACCGTGAAGGCGCCCGCCCGGGCCACCCGTCCATGGAGCCCGAAGGCCGCCAGGCCGCTCCGGAAGGCGCCGAGGTCGCGCGCCTTCCCGAGCACCGCCAGTACCAGGACGAGACCCAGCCCGTAGCGGGCGACGAGGGCGATCATCCGATCACCAGCAACGCCACCACGGGCACCGCGAGCACGACGAACAGGACCTTCATCTTCGGCAATGTGAAGTAGAACGCCGTGTCCGCCTCCATCCGGTCCCGCGCGAGGGCGAAGGTCAGGAGCATCATCGCCCGCGCCGCCGCGAAGCCGGCGCCCGCCAGGAGCGCCTCCTGCCAGGACGCCAGGAACAGGATCGCCACCGCCATGATGTGCGGCAGCCCTGTCGGCGAGTACGTGCGCATCCCCGTGCCCATCTCGGCGCCGAACTGCACGGCGCCCCAGAAGGGGATCCTGGTGACGAACTGCGGCACGAGCCGCGCGTTCTGGAGCAACGGGAAGGACAACACGTCCAGCTCGCGCAGCAGGAAGATCACCGCAGCCGCGGCGACCATGATCTGCAGAACCACTGCGGGGAACGGAGCCCGCAGCACGGAGCCGACGACCACCAGCACGAACGTGACGGCGCCCGCTCCCACGAACAATCCGGCGATGAAGCCGGCGACATCAGCACCCCGCCGGACCGACGAGGACAGCACCCAGGCGCTGTTCAGGCTTCAAACGGAGCCCGAGAGGGAGAAGCCGGCGACGAGGGCGGCCACCAGCCAGGTGAAGCCCTTCGTGTCCGCGCCCGCAACCCTCGAACACAGCACCAGGGCCTCCGCCGCCGCGATCAGTGCCAGTCCGGGCACCAGCAGGCGGACGGATCTTCTGGTGGCGGAGTCGCTCATGGACCCGGGTCAGATCGCCGTGCGGCAGATGGAGAAGCGGGAGACGTTGCCGCCGCCGCAGTCGTGGTACTCGTACCAGCCGTCGGAGCACATGCGGCGGGTGCTGGTGGTGCCGCCGCCGTACCACTTCCAGGCGTTGTTGCCGTCACAGCTGGAGGGGTTGTGGGTGTAGCGGAGGTTGTAGCAGGTGCCGGACGCGCCGTCGTTGCGGTGCCAGGAGCCGGAGCAGTTGCCCGAGTAGAGCGCGGAGGACGGCACGCAGACGGAACCGGCGTCGGCGAAGCCGTGGCAGGTCTCCCACGCGGTGTAGGCGGCGGCCGTCGCGCCGCGCGGCTTCGACCAGGGCAGCAGGTCGAGGACGCCGAGCCCGGTCGCCACGGCGGCGCCGGTGGCGATGCCGAGCACGCGCCGCCTGCTCCAGCCCTCGCGCGTGGCGCCCACCCGCGTCGGCAACGCCTGCGCGGGCATCTCCTCGGCGCTGGGTATCTGGTCGAGTATCGAGGTCCGCTTCTCGGCCTTCACAGCTTCACTCCCTTTCTGTTCGCGACCGCTCGGTCGACGATCTCCGTGAGCGCCTCTCCCGACCCCACCGGAGCCGTGAACACCACGACGCCGTTCTCGTCCACGACGAGCAGGGCCGGGCTGTAGGGCACGCTCGCCGCGCGCCAGATCGCCGGGTCCTTGATCACCCGGATGGAATCGGGCAGGGACTTGTCGAACCCGGGGTCGTCCGACAACACGGTGAACGACAGGTCCGAGGGCAGGCCGGGCGCCATCCCGGCGGCGGCGCGCAGGACGTCGTCGCAGATGGGGCAGCGACGGTTGACCTTGATGACCATGGTCGTGGCGCCGGGCACGCCCAGCCCGTTCGCCTGGGTCTCGGACCCGGCCGCGGCGAAGCGCACGCCGACCCCGTTGTAGGTGGCCAGTTCCAGTTCGCGTACCCGCCGGTAGAGTCCGGCCCCCGCCGCGAACAGCAGAGCGACCAGGACGGCCAGGATGATGACCACCGCGGTCAGCGGTTCCACGTCAGGCCCGCCACTCGACGCGCTTGACCTTGTTCAGGAAGTCGGCCGCGGTCTCCGGGGTGCCCGCGCCCGAGCGGGCCGCCACGCCCGCCTTGTTGTAGCTCGGGGCGTTCCAGGGATGCAGCGTGACGATGGCGGTGTCGGTGACCAGCAGGAAGGGGGCCACCGAGTCGGACGGGGGCGCGGGCAGCCGCCACAGCTCGCCCGAGGGCGCTCCGTAGCCCCGCCACTTGGGGATGCGGTTGATCCCCGCCTGCTTCGGCTCGACCGTCATGGTGCCGACACCCGCGATCGAGATCGCGTAGAGCTCCATGGAGACGTCGAACCGCTTGCCGCCGTCGGCCATCATGCCTTCGGGGGTGTCCTGCCACGTCACGCGGCTGAACATGTCGACGATGTCGGCCGACTCCCATTCGGGGGAGTAGAAGAGCCCGTGCGCCATGTGCCAGGGGCCGAGCCAGGCGGCCCACCTGGCGTCGGACGGGTCCTCGCAGTCGTAGACGACGACCTCGCCGCCCGCCAGGGAGAAGCGCTCTCGTTCGCGTCCGCGGACCGAGTTGACGCCTGCCGTGAGGGAGGACAGGGGAGCGAGTTCGAGCCCCCAGGTTTCCGCGGTGGTCTTCCGCGACCCGTATTTCGGGGTGTAGCGGACGTGGCCGGTCCAGGAGGCCAGCGAGGCGGCCTCGGTGTCCTCGACCTCCAGTTGGAGGAGAGAATTCTTGACGGTACGAAGAGAGGATAAATGCGCCATTAAGCCCCAGCCTTTCGTGGCAGATCGCGGGCGCTAGATCATTTGGCACGAAGCCTTACACGCGCCATCACCCAGGTCAAGACACAAGATCCACACGTTTTTCCGTGGGAAAATTCGGGAGAAAGGTGCCATTACGGCCCGGTCACTTCGGCGTCGGTAAATGGCCATATTTTCGTCATTTACGGGTGTGGCGTCGGTGCCTGGGCGCTGCACCGAAGACGGGGTCGCGGCCACCGCGGCGGCACGGCGGTGAGGACCAAGGTCCTTCGACCGACGGTCGTAGGACACTGCCCGCGGCGCGCGGAAAACGGTGCGATGGAGGCGCGGAAGAGAACGACGAACCATCGCTGAAAGGGGATCGTCATGGCCGCCACGATCGACAGGCCCGTCACCTACCCGAGCATCACCGCCGCCGGCCGCCGTCCGGTCGACTACGTCTGGGCCGTCGCCCGGATCGCGATCGGCTGGATCTTCCTGTGGGCGTTCCTGGACAAGACGTTCGGGTGGGGGTTCGCGACCCCGGCGGGCAAGGCGTGGATCGCGGGCGGCAGCCCGACGACGGGCTTCCTCAAGGGCACCGGCGAGAACGCGCTGGGCGGCCTGTTCTCGGCCCTGGCCGGACAGGCGTGGGTGGACTGGCTGTTCATGGCCGGCCTGGCCGGCATCGGCCTGGCGCTGGTGCTGGGCGTGGGCACCCAGATCGCGGCGGTCGCCGGCACGCTCATGCTGACCCTGATGTGGGCCGCCGAGCTCCCGCTGGCCAACAACCCCTTCATGGACGAGCACATTGTCTACGCCATCGTCCTGATCGGCCTGGCCATGACCGGCGCGGGCGCCACGCTCGGGCTGGGCAACCTGCCGATCGTCCGCCGCAACGCCTGGCTCAGGTAGTGCCCGGACGCGAACGCCCACCCCGCACCACGGGGTGGGCGTTCCGCCGTCACCGTGGGCCGTGCCGGGCACGCAGGGACGAAAGCCCCGTCACATGAGTGCCTTCGGCCCCGCCGCCGGGGACGTTCGCTCCTGCGTGGACCGCTCCGGACAGGCGCAGGATGGAGAGAGAGGGGCAAGGAGGTACACCATGTCGATCGAGGTCAAGGACGTCATGGGCCGGGTGGCCATCGCCGTGCTGGCGGACGCGTCGTTCGCCGACGTCCTCAACGCGATGAAACGGTACGCGGTGGGCGCGGTCACCGTGATAGACGCCGACCGGCGCCCGGTGGGCGTGGTCTCCGAGGACGACCTGCTGCTCAAGGAGATCGACCCGGTACGGCACAGCGTGTCGATGTACGAGCCCCACCGCCGGCGGGACGAGCACCACCGGGCGACGGCCGTCACCGCGGCCCGGCTCATGTCCACCCCGGCGATCACCGTCACGCCGGGCACGTCCGTGCGCGAGGCGGCCCGGATCATGCACGACCGGCGCATCAAGCAGCTCCCGGTGATCGACCCGGCGAGCGGGCGCATCGTCGGCACCCTGCACCAGCGCGACGTGCTGCGCGTCTTCGCCCGTCCGCGGGCGGAGCTGGAGGCCGAGGTCCGGGCCGTGCTCCCGGCGTCCGGGGCGATCTCCGTGGAGATCGAGCAGGGCGTGGTGAAGCTCGGCGGGCGCGTGGAACGCCGGTCGCAGGCGATCGCGGCGGTGGAGGCCGTGCGCGCCGTCGAGGGCGTCGTCGACGTCACCAGCGAGGTGACCGCCGACCATGACGACCTGGTCAGTGTTCCGCCGCCGCGGTAGAGCGGGGGAGCGCTGCGCCACCCGTGACCGGGCGCGCGATGGAGGCCAGTCCAGGGTGCTCGGCGAGAAGCGCGCGTCCGTCCACGCTGTCCTTGACTGATCGCCTTTGAGGTGGTCATGGCACAATGCCCGGCATGCGTATCCGGATCATGGCCCTGGCCGCCGTCGCCTTGACAGCCGCGGGGTGTGGTCAACCACCCCTCGCGCCCTCGGCGAGCGGGACCACCGCACCGCCTTCCGCGCCTTCGGCCGGCGCTCCTTCGCCCTCCGCGAGTGTGAGCGCGACGTCCGGCGGCGGCGACACCCGGCCCGCGCTGGCCACCGTCCAGGGGACCGTCGAGCCGAACTACAAGGCCGAACTCGTCGGGCTCAACCGCGTCGGCGGCAAGCACCTGATCGTGCAGTTGCGCCTGTCCGCCGGCATCGGCAAGCCGCTGCACTGGCAGGCGCCGCTCGCCGACCCGATGCGGCCGCTCAAGTGGCGCGGGCCCGCCGGCATCGCGGTGCTCGACGCCCCGGCCCATCGATGGCTCATGCCGTACAAGCCCGCCGACGGCGAATGCCTGTGCAGCGACCCCGACCGCGACGACCTCGAAGCGATCATCGACCCCGGCGAGTCGCTGACGGTCTACGCCGTGCTGCCCGCGCCGTCCGGCAACCCGGCGACCACGACGATCGTCACACCGATCGGCCCGCCGATGGCCGACGTCCCGATCAGCGACGACCCGCCCGTGCCGCCGCCCGGCCAGCAACTGCCCGACGCCGACGCGTCCCGGGTCGAGACCGTCAGCCACCTCATCGAGACGCCGTCGCAGTCGCTCGACCGCACCGAGGAGACGACCGACGACGGCGCCGACCTCAAGGTCAGCCTCTCCTCCGACGTGCTGTTCGCGCTGAACAAGGCGACGCTCACGCCGCGCGCCCGCACGGTGCTGGCCAAGGCGGCCAAGCTCATCGACACGTCCGCGGACACGACGATCGAGGTCGACGGCCACGCCGACTCCTCCGGCACCGACGCCGTCAACGAGCCGCTGTCCCGCCGCCGCGCGGAGGCGGTGCGCCGGGCCCTCATGCCTCTGATCACGCGCGACCAGGTGACGTTCAGGGCCCGTGGATACGGCTCCCGCCGCCCGCTGTACAGCAACAGCTCCGACGAGGGACGGCGCCGCAACCGCCGGGTGACGATCACGTTCGCCAAGCCCGCACCGGCTGACGTGCCGGCCGCCGGCACCACGGCGTCCCCGCTGCCCGAGGGCGAGGGGACGACGGCGACCGTGCGCGCGAAGGGGGTGCCCTTCGACCTGAAGGTGACGTCCTTCCGCCGGATGCCCGGTGACCTGGGCCTGCTCCGCTACACGATCACCAACCGGGGTGACGGCGAGGCGTGGTACCACGACCTCAACTGGGCCGACGACTGGAACGCCTTCAAGCACCACGCCGCGACGAACATCCAGGTGACCGACCCCGCCGCGCGCCGCCTGTACCGCCCGGCCCGCGTGATCGTGGCCGAGGGGGAGGAGCCGGGCACGTACTGCGCATGCACGAACACCTCAGGGGTGGCCTTGTCGGCGATGAACTTCGAGGCGGGGGAGACGAAGGAGTTCTGGTCGCTGTACGCCCTGCCCGCCCAGGCTGACGCGCTGACCGTCAAGGTGGCCACCTGGCGCCCCTTGCAGGTGCCCCTGTCCTGAGCCCGCGCCCCCGTGCGGGCTCCTTCATGAGACGTCGGCCGCTGCTCGGGCGAAGGCGCGGATGAGCGGCGTCTCGGCCGCCGTACGCCAGGCGAACGTCCACCGGCACGGCGGAGCGTCGCGGATCGGGACGAAGGCGAGGCTGGGCCAGGGGTAGAAGGCCGCGGCCTCGGCGGTGACCCCGGCGGTGGCCTGACCCGTGGCGACGGCGCTGAGGGTCTCCTGCCAGGTGGTGACCTTGTGCCCGCGGCGGACGGGGCGGCCGGAAGGGGTGTGGTACGGGTTGAAGATCTCCTCCATGCAGGAGGGGATCGACCGGCCCTCGACCACGGTGCAGTCGCCGAGGTCCTCCAGGCAGATGGAGTCTCGTCCCGCGTAGGGGTGGTCGGCGGAGACCATCAACACCACGTCGGAGGCGTGCGAGGTCGGTCTGATGGTCAGGTCGGGCTCGCGGATCGGCAGCCACAGGTGCGCCACGTCCACCTCGCCCGACTTCAGCAGGTCCAGCGGAGAGGCGGGCTGGATCTCGCGGTGCTGGAGCCGGGCGTTCGGGTGGCGGGCGAGGAACAGGTCGAGAACGTCCTTGATCTGCGTGGAGAGCGGACCGACCGTGCCGAGGGTCAGTGTGCCCGCGGTGCCGTCGGCGGTGGCCTGAGCGGTCGCGATCCCCTGCGTGATCTGCCGGTGGCCGCTCTTGAGCGCTTGGTAGAGCTGCTCACCGAGCGGTGAGAGGCGGACCGCTCGGGTGGTGCGGTCGAACAGGGGCGCGCCGATGCGCCGCTCCTGCTTCTTGATCGATTGGCTGACGCGGGCGGGGCTGATGCCCAGCCGCTCGGCCGTACGGCTGAAGTGCAGCTCCTCGGCCAGCGTCAGGAAGATCTCGATCTCCCGCATCTCCACGGGCGGGCCTCCGCATTCTTCATCTCAGGGTTAAAGGACGTTATCGGATCCGTCGTAGATGCGGGGCGGCCGGGTGGGAGAGGCTTGGCGTGTTCGAAGGACGTGCGGCTTTGGAGGTTCGGTGCCCGTCGGATATCTGATCCCTGTGGCACTCGTCGCGATCGGGACGCTGTTCGCGCTGCGGCCGCTGCCGGGGTGGAGCGCGCTCGGCCGGGTGAGCTACTTCTTCGGGCTGGCCGCCAACGAACTGCCGTTCGCCGCCTTCTTCTGGCTGCTGCTGGCCCCGACGGCGCTGGCGTTCGCCGAGGGGGACATCCACACGCCGGGCGGCTGGGCGGTCGTCGCCCTGGCCGCCGTGACGACGATCGGGCTCACCGTCATCGCCTGCCGCGGTCTGGGGGAGCGGGCCAGGATCTGGCGGGCGATGGACGCCGGCCTGGGCGCGGGCTGGCGCGCCGCCATCGACGCCGACCTCGCCGCCGGACTGCGCCGTCGTCCGCCGTGGGGTCGCATCCTGTTCCTGCCCATCCTCAAGCGCCGCGCGGACGTCCGCCGGGTGGCCGATCTCTCCTACGGCGAAGCAGGCCGGCGCAACCTGCTCGACGTCTACCACCACCGCTCGCGTCCGCAGGGCGCGCCCGTCATGATCCACCTGCACGGCGGCCACTACGACAGCGGCCACAAGAACAGCCAGTCGCTGCCGTTGCTCTACCGGCTCGCCTCCCAGGGGTGGGTGTGCGTCAGCGCCAACTACCGGCTGCGGCCCCAGTCCCAGCACCCGGACCACCTGATCGACCTCAAGAAGATCATCGCCTGGGTGCGCGAGCACGGCCACGAGTACGGCGCCGACCCCTCGACGCTGTTCGTCGCGGGCAGCTCGGCGGGCGGGCACATGGCGGCGCTGGCCGCGCTCACCCCGAACGACCCCGCCTACCAGCCGGGCTTCGAGCAGGCCGACACCTCCGTGACCGGCGCCGTCTACCTGAACGGCTGGTACGGCACCTACTTCGACGGGGACCCGCAGTCCGCGCCGCTGGCCCACGCCACCGCGGACGCGCCGCCGTTCTTCGTGGCCCACGGCGATCTGGACCCGCTGGTGCCGGTGGCCGAGGCCAGGCACTTCGCCGACCAGCTCCGCCGTACGTCGGCCGCCCCCGTCGTCTACGCCGAGTTGCGTGGCGGCAACCACGCCTTCGACCTGTACCACTCGGTACGCTTCGAGGCGCTCGTGGACGCCATCGAGGCCTTCACCGCCCGGGTGAGATCGCAGCAGCGGACCCCGCAGCCTTAGCCCTGCCTTCGCCCAGCTCGACCTGCTGCTGATGGCCGAGACTGCGGGGGAGTTCACCCGCTTCGGCGGGGCCTACGAGGCGTACCACCAGCACCTGGTCATGCTGATCGGGCAGATCAAGCCGGAGGCGGACGCGGGCTTCCTCGCCGACGCCCTGCTCGCGCCGGTCGCGGCCAACCTGGTCGTCCATCGGGGCCGTACGGCCTCCGCGGTGAAGGCGGGCCTCGACGCGCTGCTCACGGGCCTGCGACAGCGGTGCTCTGGAGCTGAGCGCCGTTCACGCGGCCGGGCGGACGTCCGCGAGGGAGACCGGGGAGAAGGTCCGGTCGAGCCGGGTCACCTCCAGCAACCGCAGGACGGCCGGCGTCACCCCCGTCAGCCGGAGGCTGCCGTGGCGGGCGGCCGCCAGGTCGCGCGCGGCCACCAGCGCGGCCAGCCCGCGGGCGTCCATGAAGGTCACCCCGCTGAGGTCGAGGACGAGACGCGTGCCCTGCTCGGCGAGGGCGGCGGCGATCCGGGCGCGGAACCCCGCCTGCGTGGCCAGGTCCAGGTCGCCGGCGACCTTCAGCACCGCCCGCCTGCCCGTGCCAGGCCGCGCCTGAGAACCCATGTCCGTCTCCTTACCTTCGGCGGGCGGCCGGTGGCCGGCGTTCGTCAGCGGAAGCACGATGCCCCCAAAGCGAAGCTACGAGAACGCCGGCGATCGGGATAGGGCCCAAAGTCCCACCTCCGGCAGCCGAAGGACCGGGCCCGGCCGGGCGGCCACGGAACGGACGGCCCTGAGGACCAAGGTCCTTCCAGCGAGGGGCGTACGACACTGACCGGGAGCGGGCGCCCGCAGTGGAATAGGGGTGAGACAAGGACGTACACCCCCCACCGAAAGGGAGGCCCGCCATGGCCACCACCATCAACCGGCCCGTGATGGACGTCGCCCCCGTGCAGGCGGCGCGTACCCCGGTCGACTACGTCTGGGCCGTCGCCCGGATCGCGATCGGCTGGATCTTCCTGTGGGCGTTCCTGGACAAGACGTTCGGGTGGGGGTTCGCGACCCCGGCGGGCAAGGCGTGGATCGCGGGCGGCAGCCCGACGACGGGCTTCCTCAAGGGCACCGGCGAGAACGCGCTGGGCGGCCTGTTCTCGACCCTGGCCGGACAGGCGTGGGTGGACTGGCTGTTCATGGCCGGCCTGGCCGGCATCGGCCTGGCGCTGGTGCTGGGCGTGGGCACCCGGATCGCGGCGGTCGCCGGCACGCTCATGCTGACCCTGATGTGGGCCGCCGAGCTCCCGCTGGCCACCAACCCCTTCATGGACGAGCACATCGTCTACGCCATCGTCCTGATCGGCCTGGCCATGGCCGGCGCGGGCGCCACGCTCGGGCTGGGCAACCTGCCGATCGTCCGCCGCAACGCCTGGCTCAGGTAGCTCGGACCCGTCACGGGCCCACCCCTCGGCGGAGGGGTGGGCCCGTGGCATTTCAGGTGGGAGCCGCGAGGGTCACCGGCTCACGGCGTCAGCGCTGCAGTGTCAGCACCCCCGGCCGGTAGGGCAGGAGGCCGTAGTCGCCGCCCGAGCTGGGGCTGCGGCCCTGGTAGAGGAGTTGCAGGTTGCACGGGTCGACGGTCATGGTCTGGTCGGCGCCGGTGCGGACCAGCTCGCCGTGGCTGATGTCGTTCGTCCAGGTGGCGCCGCTGTTGGCCTTGCCGGCGAACGGGTTGCCCTCGGTCGCGGCCTGGGGCGTCCAGGAGCCGTTCAGGCTGGTGGCGGTGAACGAGCGGAAGTAGCGGCCCTGCGCGCCGATCGCCTCGACGATCATCAGGTACCGGTTCTGGCCCTGAAGCTTGTAGACCTGGACGGCTTCGAACAGGTTGTTCGTCGTGTCGCTCATGACCACGGTCGAGGCCGTGCCGAAACTGCCGGGGAAGTTCCCGATGGGCATGCTCGCCCGGTAGATCTTGCCGTTGTCCCCGGCGAAGAACAGGTACATGTCAGTGTTGTCGCCGATGACCGTCTGGTCGATGGGGCCCGTCCCGGACCCCGAGATGCTGCCGGAGAAGAGCGTCTGCGGCGCCGACCAGCTGTTGGGGTTGGCGGGGTCGGTGGAGGTCCGGTACGAGAAGGCGGGCCCGCCCCACTGGTAGGCGAGCACCCAGACGTTCTTGGGGGCGAAGAAGAAGAGCGTGGGGGCGACGGCTGAGAAGGACATCGTGTTCTGTGTGGCCGAGGCCATGTCGGACCAGCTGGCGAGCGGGCTGAAGTTCATCGACCCCCACTTCGTCCCCGTGTCGTGGGTCGTGGCGTAGACCAGATGCCGCCCGTTGTAGGGGGCGACGGTGAAGTCCTTGAGCGAGACCCAGCCCGCCTTCGGGGTCGCCAGCGGGCCGGTCGAGGTCCAGCGGTAGGTCGAGGGGAGGTCACACATGCCGGGGTTGCCACCGTCCGTCCGTACGAGTTGCCATTGCTGGTTGGCGCCGCCCCAGTCGTCGTACTGGACGATGTTGGCGCCGTCGGCCGTGGAGGCTCCTTGGACCTCCAGGGCCTTGTTGCTGTGGCGGGAGATGAGTCTGACGTAGCCGTCGGGGCTGTCGGCGAGCTTCCATTGCTGGTTGGCGCCGTTGAGGTCGGTCCATTGGACGATGGGGCCGCCGTTGGCGGTGGAGAAGTTGTAGACGTCCAGGACCTTGCCGGAGTGGCGGGATTTGATGCGGTAGTAGCCGCCGCCTGAGTCGACGAACTGCCATTGTTGCTGGTTCTGGTTGTTCCTGGTCCATTGGGTGATGCGGCCGCCGTCGGCGGTGGACAGGTTGTAGACGTCCAGGGCCTTGCCGCTGTTGCGGTTGACCAGGACGTACCAGGCGTTGGTGTCGACCGTCGCGGCCGACGCCTCCTGGGCGGTGAGCAGCACGCCCACGAGAAGCAGGGCCGTGACGGCCGCGAGGACACGTCTCACAGGAACCTCCAGAGGTTGTCGTCCGAGCCGTTGTCGTCGGCGAGCACGACCTGCGCGCCCTGGGACGCGCCGGCGACGCCGAGGACGCGCCCGCCGCCCGCGCACTGGACGCGGAAGGCGGCGCCCGACCCGTGGCGCAGCCGCCAGCGATGATCGGCGGTGCCGTTGTCGGCCCACTGCACGACCCGCGACCCGGCGGCGGTGCCCATGTTCTCCACGCCCAGCACCTTCTGGCTGTGGGAGTTGCGCAGCCGCAGGTAGCCGCCGGTGTCGTTGACGGCGGTCCACAGGTGGTCGGCGGTGCCGTTGTCGCCCCACTGGACGACGAGCGCGCCGTCGGCCGTGGACATGCCGGAGATCCCGAGCACCATCCCGGTGCCCACGTTCTGCAGGCGCCGCGCGCCGTTCGGCAGGAACCGCCACTGGTTGTCCGGGCTGCCGTCGTCGGCGTCCTGGACCACCTGGGCGCCGTTCGCGGTCGAGCCGTTCAGGATGCCGAGCAGCTTGGAGCTGTGGACGTTGCGGATCTTGACGGAGCCGTCGCCGGCGTCGGTGACCGTCCAGCGGTGGTCGGCGGTGCCGGTGTCGCCCCACTGGAGCACCCGGGCGCCCGCGGCGGTCGACATGTTCTCGACGCCGAGCACCTTGCCGCTGTGCGCGTTGCGGAACCGCAGGGCGGTCCCGTCGACGATCAGGACCCAGTCGTGGTCGGCGGTGCCGCTGTCCGTCCACTGCAGGGCCGCGCCGCCGTCGGCGGTGGACATGTCCCTGATGCCCAGGACGAGCCCGCTGGCCGCGTTGACCAGCCGGAAGCTCGCCGTGCCGGTCCCGCCCTGGACGTTCCAGTAGACGACGTAGTTGTGGCCGGTGGCGTCGTGGAAGGGGCCGAGCCGCACCGGCGCGCCGTCGGCCGTGGCCGTGAAGGCCAGGGAGGAGCCGCCGGTCCGGGTGATCGAGGAGGGGTTCAGGGCCGGGGCCGACGACAGAACGGTGTCGCCGTAGTCGCCCGACAACACGACCGGGCCGTAGGTCACGGCCTGCACGCCGGGGTTGTCCGCGGCGGCCTTCATGACCACCCGCATGGGCAGGCGCACGGTCACGGTGTCGCCGGACGACCACGACCGGGTGAGGCCGGCGTAGCTGCCCGGCGCGGCCGCGATGTCCTGCCGGACCCCGTTGACGCTGATCGTCGCGCCCTGCGTCCAGGCCGGGATCCGGACGCGCATCGTCCACGATCCGCTCACGTTGCCGGTGACCTGCAGCGACGTGGTGTCGCTGACCGGATAGGAGGTGGTCTGGGTGACCGTGATGCCGCGCCGGCTCCAGTCGAGGACGGAGGGCACGAACAGGTTGACGAACAGGGTGGTGTCGTCGTGGAAGTAGATCGAGTCCATGAGCTTGGTGTTGGTCTCGATCCCGGTGCCCTGGCAGCACCAGAACGTCCCGTAGTCCGTGCTCCAGGTGCCGCCGCCCCAGGCCGGTCCGACGCCCCGCCGTCCGCCGGGGTTGAGCGGGGTGAAGTAGGTGACGTGCCCATGCGCGTCGGCCGGGTTCTGCTGGCCGAGCAGGTGGTTGAGCAGGGCGTTCTCGTAGTAGTCGAAGTAGTCGGCCCGGTCGGGGGACAGCAGCCACAGCTCCCGGGTCAGCTTGAGCATGTTGTAGGTGTTGCACGCCTCGCCGGTGTCCCTGGTCAGGTAGGAGGCGATCGCGCCGGGCGCGCGGAAGTGCTCGGCCTGGCTGTTGGAGCCGTTCACGTACGTGTGCGCGCCGACCGTGATGGCCCAGGCGTTGACGGCGATGTCGCGGTAGCGGGTGGCGCCCGTCGCCTTGTACTCGCGGGCCGCGCCGATCCACTTGGGCACCTGGGTGTTGGCGTGCAGGCCGTTGAGCCGGTCCTGGTTCGCGGCCAGCGGGTCGAACACGGCCGCGTGGTCGAACCGCTGGGCCGCGGCCAGCCAGCGGGGGTCCCCGGTCGCCTGGTACAGGTCCGTCAGCACGGCGTTCATGCCGCCGAACTCGGTGCCGAGCATGGCCTGCGCCTGGGCGGCGGACAGCCGCGACGTCCGGGCGTCCACCCAGCCCGCCAGGGCGAGCAGCACGGTCCTGGCCTGGGTGTCGCCGATCAGCCGCCAGACGTCCAGCAGCCCGGCCAGGGTCTTGTGGACGCAGTAGTAGGGCACGTTGCCGTTGGTCAGCGTGCGGTTCTCCAGGGCCGTGAAGTCCGACTCCGGGAAACCGGACAGGTAACCGCCGGTGAACCCGGCGGCCGGGTTGTTCGCCTGGCACTTGGCCAGTTCCGCCACCATGTAGCGCGCCTTGTCGCGGCAGGCGGTGTCACCGAGCACGGCGTACGCCTGCGCCCACGCCGTCAGGAAATGGCCCTGCGCGTGCGACCGGAAGGGGAAGCCGGGCGCGTCCCAGCCGCCGTTGGGCGCGGCGCCGCCGGTGGACAGCCGGTGGTTGGCGCGGAAGACGTACAGCAGCCGGTCGACGTCGACGAAGCGCAGGTAGGCGAGGGCGCGGTTCTGGTTGTCCAGCAGGCGGCCGGCGGTCAGCCGGACCTGGCCGAGGTCGAACTCGTAGGCTGAGACGCCGAGGTCGGGCCTGCTCCAGGGGACTGCGGCCAGGGCGGGGGACGCGCCGGCCATCTGACCGACGACGGAGAGCGCGGCGGTCGCGCCCGTGGCCTGGAAGAGCTGACGGCGGCTCAAGGACATGCGGAGCTCCTTGGGATGGGGGGCGGTGAACGGCCGGGGCCGGTCACGGGGGCAGCAGGTCAGGGCCTTCGAAGGGCCGTTGCCTGGTCTTTCGGCTGGTCTTGTTAGCGCTAACAACTGGCCGATCGGGTCACCGTCGTGTCCCGTGCCGGCGGTCGTGACATGTCGGGGCTCCTTGGAGTGAAGGGATGGTGTTAGCGCTAACATCGTCTTGCCGATGGGACTACTCCGTAGTGAGGGAGTACAACCGACGGTCCGTTCCGGTGTCAACGAGGGGATTGCCGGCCGAGCCGGGCTTCGTCCTGTGCGTGCCTTCCCGCCTGGAGTTCTGTCTCCACGGGGACGGGCCGTCACCATGAAAGTTTCACGGGCGTCACCCGGCCCCCTTCCCCGGCCTCGCCGGGCCGGGGGAGGGGGTGGTCAGCGGGCGAGGTCGCGCCGGGGCGCCGGGCCCCGGCGCGACGGGTCGGTGACGCTCACGCGGCGCCCGCGTTGTAGGTCCACTTCTGGTTGCTGCCGCCCCAGCAGGTGTACAGCTGCAGCCCCGTGCCGTTGCCGGTGCCGGTGCCGCCGCCCACGGCGTCCAGGCACAGTCCGGACTGCACGCCCACGATCGTGCCGTCGGTGTTGACGCGCCATTTCTGGTTGTCGCCGCCCCAGCAGGAGTAGATCTGGATCTTGGCGCCGTTGCCCGTGCCTCCGGCGTCCAGGCACTTGTTGCCGTACACCTTCAGTTCCCCTGCGGAGGTCTGGGTCCACTGCTGGTTGCTCTGACCGTTGCAGTCCCAGAGCTGGACGGCCGTGCCGTCGGTGGTGCTGGAGCCGGGCACGTCGACGCAGCGGCCGGCGGCCGTGCTCCTGATCTGCCCCGCGCCGCCGCCGGGCGGCGGTGTCGTGCCGCCGCCGTTCAGCGCGTTGAGCACGGCCGTGTAGGCGGCCTTCTTGTTGCCGTTGCCGTCGAAGAGCAGCGCGGCGGCGCCGGAGCCGAGCCAGGAGTCGGTGTCGCGCACGCCCCAGGTGGTGATGCCGGCGCACCGCGGCACCGCCAGGCAGTCGTTGACGACGCCGGCGTACGTGGTGGCCGAGCCGCCCTGGATGTCCAGCTCGGTGATCTGCACGTCCACGCCGAGCGCGGCGAAGCTCTGGATCGTCGTGTGGTAGTTGCTGTTGTACGGGCTGTTGCCGTTGAAGTGCGACTGCAGGCCGACGCAGTCGATCGGCACGCCCCGGGCCTTGAAGTCCTTGACCATGTTGTAGACGCCCTGCGTCTTGGCCCAGGTCCAGTTGTCGATGTTGTAGTCGTTGTAGCACAGCTTGGCGGCCGGGTCGGCGGCGCGCGCGGTGCGGAAGGCCACCTCGATCCAGTCGTTGCCGGTGCGCTGGAGGTTGGAGTCGCGCCGGCCGCCGCCGCTGTCGGCGTAGGCCTCGTTGACCACGTCCCAGGCGTAGATCTTGCCCTTGTAGTGGGACATGACGCCGTTGATGTGGTCGATCATCGCCTGGCGCAGCGAGCTGCCCGACAACGACTGCATCCAGCCGGGCTGCTGGGAGTGCCAGGCCAGGGTGTGGCCGCGTACCCGCTTGCCGTTCTGCACGGCCCAGTTGTAGACCCGGTCGCCGTTGGTGAAGGTGAACTGCCCCTGGTTGGGCTCGGTGGCGTCGATCTTCATCTCGTTCTCGGCCGTCACCATGGTGAACTCGCGGTTGGCGATCGTCGTGTAGGCGGAGTCGCCGAGTTTGCCCGCGGCGATGGCGGTGCCGAAGTAGCGGCCGCTCTGCGCGGCGGCCGCGCCGAGCGTGCTCGCCGCGGCATCGGCCGGAATCGCCGTCGCCAGTGCCGTGAGCAGGCCGAGCGCGCCGAGTGCGCCGGTGATCAGCGCCCGGCGGCGCGCGCGGGGCGGCCGTCCGGCGGTCGGTGGGGACATGGCGTTGACACGCATGCTTGAGCCTCCGTACGCGAATCATGGGGGGAAGGTCGTGCGGACGCACTTCGGAGGGGTGCGCCCAGGGCGTTCGGGAGCGGGTAGGGGGAGCCGGGCTCGGGCACTCAGTGTGTGGATCTCGCCGAAAGTTGTCAAGATTCGGGTAAAACTTTCGGAGCCGTCTTGCTGGTGTGGGCATGTCATCCAGGGCCGCTAGCTGTCGAAAGTTTTCGGCCGACGGGTCGTGAAAGTTTCACGGGGACGGGCGGCGGCCGGTCCGAGGTGAGGGCCGTTTCGGGCGCTTCGGGCTTCGGGGGCTCTTGACGGGGTCGTCAAGCTCGTATTTGCTCCGTCCCGCGGGCACCGCGACTTGTTGGCGTTGACACACGAACGGGCGGAACCATGAAGCGAGACTCCGACGGAACCAACCAGAGGCGGACCTGGACCCGATGACCCTGGCTGTTCGGCGCGGCCCGGCCCGAGCCGCGCCGAGGGCCGTCGCTCAGGAGGGCGGCGCGAACGGGGCCGCCACGTCGGTGACGTGCTCCGCCGGGGCCGCCGTCTCCCGGTTCGGGTGGTAGATCTCGCGCATGGACAGCGCCGGGGCCAGCCCGTGGTCGTCCAGCCAGGCTTTGAGCGTGTCGTACGCCGGCAGGATCGCCGGGTAGTGCGACCGCTCCTTGCTGACCTCGACGTACGCGGCCCGGTGGGACGGCTCCAGCCGGACGCCGATCCGGCCGGCGGGCTCGATCGGGCTCCCGGTCGGCAGGCACACCTCCACCGGGCCGTTGGAGTCCTCGCCCACCGTGCCGTGGAAGACGGCGAACGGCGGCCCGGACAGGCAGCCGCCGGCCGCCCCCAGATGGGCGAAGAGCGCGGCCGAGGCGTCCGTGATGAAGTCCGCCAGGCCGGAGGCGCGCGCATGGCCGTGGATGAAGATCACGCGCTGCTCGGGCACGTCCCGCAGGCGCACCTCGTACGCGGGGGTCGCCTCCTCCAGGAAGACCTGCCGGATGTAGGCCAGCAGCGACTGACGTGCCCGCCACTGCTCCTCGCGGTGACTCCAGTGCTTCGCGATGGCCTCGACCGCCGCGGGGCCGTCCAGCCGCAGCACCCTGCCGACCTCGGCGAGCGGCATGTCGATGGCGCGCAGCAGCGTGATGCGCCGGGCCACGGCGAGCTGCGCCCGGCCGTAACGGCGGAAACCGGTGCGGGGATCGACCTCGGCGGGCGGCAGCAGCCCCTTGGCGTCGTAGAGCCGCAGCGCCTTGAGCGTCAGGTTGGACCGCGCGGCGAACTGTCCAGTGGTCATCAGATCGGACACCGCCCGAGTATGGACCCTGCCCTTGGGGCGGACACAAACAACCCGAATCACAGCCCCGGGCAGGCCACCGAGTCCCTTGAAGGGGTGGGCGTCCGGAACTGGCGGCAGCCGGGTGATCTTTCGGTTGATGATCCACTGGCGTCCGGCGGGATGGGGGACGCGGTCGATCGACGTCGTCGGCAGGGCGCCGTTCGCCGCCGACGTCTTCGGTGACGTGGCGGTGCGCCCGGTGTGGAGCCCGCACGCCGAGGGGCTGGCGGTGGAGCGGGTCACGGACGGATCCCCGGTCTGGCGGTACGAGAACGCCTGGGCCGACGACTTGGTGGGCCCCGTACGGGTGGACGACCGCCGGATCGCGGCCGTCCGGCGGGACGGCCGGGTCAGCCTCGTCGACGTGCCGGACGGCCGCGTCGTCTGGCGGGCCGACCTGCCGCAGGGGCCGTACCACGAGGCCAACCGGGCCTACGACGAGGAATGGGCGGCGGCCTGGGAGATCTCGGTGGCCAGGGACGGCTCCGTGCCCCTCGTGGTGATCCTGCACGAGGGCCGGCTCGACGTGCTGGGCGGACGCACGGGAGCGATCCGCTGGTCCTTCCCCTCCGGATCGTCCGCCTCCTGCCCCACGGGGGACGCAGGCCTCGGGGTCCGCGGCGAGGGCGAGCTCGTCCTGGTCTTCCGGGACTGCGCGGGCGCGGAGTCCGACGTCGCGCTGGCCGCCGCGGACGGCAGGCGGCTGTGGGGGTTCGACGGCGGCGAGTTGTGGCACGCGCGTGCGCTCGGCGCCGGGCGTCTGGCGTCCGTGGACGGCGGCGGCGCCCTGGTCGTCCGCGGGGTACGGGACGGGGAGGTCCTGTGGCGCGTCCCGTCGGCGGGGCTGCGGGACAACCCGTACGGGAGCGCCATGGGGGTGTCGGACGAGCTGCTGACCGTGCGCTCGAAGACCGCGGTGACCGCCTACCGCATCGCCGACGGCGCGGTCGCCTGGCGGCGTGACCTGGACGCGGCGCGCGACGGCACCGTGCTGACGGACGGCGTGCACACCTACGTCGCCGAGGACACGACGACACTGGTCAAGCTCGACGCCCGCACGGGACGCGTCGTCGACCGGCGTCGCTTCGACGACGACGTGCTGGTCGGCTGACCCGGCCGAGAAGGCGACCACGTCATGGACGGCCGGTCGTCACAGCGACGGCGGTCTTGACCGTGCGGGCCGGATTCACGGCGACGGCCGGACATGTCTGACCCGGACGACGCCGGGCACCGTGCGGGCCAGCACGCCGGCGATGTGGTCGGCCTGCTGCCGGGACGGCCCGCGCAGCTCGGCCACGCCGTCGCGGACGGAGACGTCCCAGCTCGGGCCCGCCGGGTACTGCTCGCGCAGCGCGGCCTCGACCGCCTGGCGCAGGTCTTCGTCGGGGCGGGCGAGCATGGCCATCAGGTCACGGCGGCTGACCATCCCGGCGATCCGGCCGCCGGTCACGACGGGCAGGCTCTTGACCCGCTCGCGGACCATGAGATCGACGGCGACGGTGACGTCGGTGGTCTCGGTGACCGTGACGACGTCGCGGCTCATGACGTCCATGACCTGGCGGGGCGGCGGCTCGTCGGCCGGCGCGGCCGGGCGGACGGTCGCGCGGGGATCGGGCTCGAACTCCCCCCGCAGCAGGTCCAGTTCGCTGACCACGCCGACGAGCCGGCCGTCGTCGCCGACGACGGGCGCGGCGGTGATGTCGTGGCCGTGCAGGACCCGCACGGCCCGCCGCACCGGATCGGTGTCGCGGACGGTGACGGCCGGGCTGCTCATGACCTCGCGGACGAGCATCGCTGTCTGGCCTCCCACTCGAAGTCGTCGGTCTTCCAGGTCAGCTTGCCACGACGGTCGTCCCACGGCCCGCTCCGCCGGGGGTGGCGGCCTCGTGGCTCTCCCATCACAACGCGGGACGCGACCGGGCCGGTAGGGCCGGAAGTCCCGAACGAGATCCGTGCCGCCACCCGACCCCCGGAACGGACTTAGGGTCATGGGCATGGCCGACCCCATTCTCGTGCTGAACACGGGATCCTCCTCCATCAAGTACGAGCTCGTCGATCCGCACACCCGCGAGCGCGCCGCCCGAGGGCTGGTCGAGCGCATCGGCGAGGACCGCGGGCGGATCACGCACCACGGCGGGGACGGGCCGCCGTACGTCCGGGAACGTCCCTTCCCCAGCCACGGGGACGGGCTGGAGGCGATGCTGGCGGCGTTCGCCGCCGCCGGGCCCGAGCCGGCGCCGGTCGCGGTCGGGCACCGGGTGGTGCACGGCGGCACCCGGTTCACCGACGCGGTGCTGATCGACGACGACGTCATCGCCGCGATCGAGGAGCTGGCCCCGCTCGCGCCCCTGCACAACCCGGTCAACCTGACCGGCATCCGGCTGGCGCTCAAGGTGTTCCCTGACGTGCCGCAGGTGGCCGTGTTCGACACCGCGTTCCACCGCACGCTGCCGCCCGAGGCGTACACGTACGCGGTGCCGCGCGAGTGGCGGGCGCAGGGCGTGCGGCGCTTCGGCTTCCACGGCACCTCGTGCGCGTACGTCTCCCGCCGCGCCGCCGCCGTCCTGGGCCGCGACCTCGCCGGGCTCAACCTGATCGTGCTCCACCTCGGCAACGGCGCCAGCGCCACCGCGATCTCCGGCGGGCGCAGCGTCGACACCTCCATGGGCATGACGCCGCTGGAAGGGCTGGTCATGGGCACCCGCTCGGGCGACGTCGACCCGGCGTTGGCCGCGTACCTGGCCCGCACCGGCGGCCTGGACGCCCAGCAGGTGGAGCACGAGCTCAGCCACCGCGGCGGCCTGCTCGCGCTCACCGGGTCCGGCGACATGCGCCAGGTACGCGCCCGCGACGACGACGAGGCCAGGCTGGCCCTGGAGATCTACACCCGGCGCATCCGCAAGTACGTCGGCGCCTACCACGCGCTGCTCGGCTGCCGGGTGGACGCGATCGTGCTCACCGGCGGCGTCGGCGAGCACGACGCCGCCACCCGCGCCGCCTGCCTGGCGGGGCTGGAGCGGCTCGGCATCGCGGTGGACCCCGTGCTCAACGCCGCGGGGGCGTCCGGCGAGCGCGCGGTGTCCGTCCCCGGCGCCGAGGTGCCCGTGCTCGTCATCCCCACCGACGAGGAGTGGGAGATCGCCCACCAGACGCTCGCGCGGCTGACGTCCTCCTGACCGGACCGGGCCGCGCTACGCGCCTTTGTCGGTGTTCCGGTTGAACGTCGGGAGCGTGGTCAGGTCGCGGGCGGCGGCCAGGTGGGAGGCGAAGTTCGGGTCGAGGAACCCCAGGAGGAGCACGACGGCCCAGGCCACGACGGCGATCATGGCGCCGTCGTCGAAGGGGGCCGGGAGCCTGAGGCCCAGCCGGTCGGCGGCCACCAGCCCGGCCACCGGCAGCAGGGCGATGACCAGGGTCCGGACGGTCTCCAGGACGCGGGCGTGCCACGTCCGGCGGGTCTCCTCCGGAGTGGTGTCGCGGGTGGGGAGCCGGTCGTACTCGCCCGTGATGACGGTGCGGGTCAGCTCGGCGACGCGGGTGCGGAGGTCGTCGAAGGCGGTCGGGGACGGCAGCGCCACCCACAGCTGGAGGTCGATGACGGCCCTGGACGCCTCGACCGCGCGGGCGCGGACCACGGCCCTGGTCAGCGGCGTCCCGCCCCGGGCGGCGGTCGGGATGCCGACCCGCAGCAGGAAGGAGACCTTGCCCAGGAGAGCGAGGATCTCCCTGCGCGTCCCCGGCGGGAGCTGCCCGCGGCGGTCGGGTTCGGCGCAGGCCAGGATGGCCGCCAGCTGCTCGAAGAGCGGCTCGGTGGGCGAGGCGCGGGACTCGCGGTCCCACTGCCACATCACCGCCTTGACCGGGATGATCCCGAGGACCAGGGCGCAGCAGACGGTGCCGATGCTCTGGGGGATCGGCATCCATCCCCGGCCCGCCAGGTCGACCGCCCACGCCGGGGCGGTGGCGTGGCGGAGGTACAGGGCGGCCGGGAAGCAGCCGATTCCCAGCATGGTGATCAGCGGGTCGAGGAGGTAGCGGAAGAGCGGGCGATGCCGCCGGTTCTCGATCCAGACGGAGACCCAGATGAAGACCGTGAGCCCCACGACGGCCAGGAAGATCTTCTGCACGGAGGTGACGGAGAACACCGAGACCACGAAGACGCCGGCCGCGCCGAGCATGGGCAGCAGGACCCAGGCGCTCACACAGTCCTCGACGTGCTTGCGCCGCACCGACCAGCGGGCGGTGGACGCGGCCACCGCCCGGTAGCGGCCGCGCAGGGATGCCGGGTCGTCGGCGGGATCCAAGCTCCGAGCGAAGACCGGCCAGGTGCCGTCCAGCTTCTTGGCCAGGGCGAACATCTCCGCCAGCTGGGGTCTTTCCAGCAGGTCGCCGGTGCGGGCGGGCGCGGCGGGCGCTGCGACGGGGGGAACCGCTTCTTCGGTCATGAGGACGTCCTCACGTTGAGCGGGCTACTGCGCGAAGAGGGGGCGCTCATCGACACTACAGAGCGTGGGGAGGGTGAGCCGATGGCGTGACCGGATCGTGCCAGATCGTCTCCCCGCGACGCCGATGAGGACCAACGGCCCTGCCGGGCGGGACTTCCTCCTCCGGCGCCGCGCCGCCGCCCGGAGGAGCCTGAGAGTGAGAGCTTCGACCGGTGAAGGAGATGCGCGATGAGCACTCACATCGTCGTCGGTGTGGACGGGTCCGTCCCGGCGACCGGAGCGGTGGAATGGGCGGCCGCCGACGCGCGGCGGCGGGGCCTGGACCTGCGTCTCGTGCACGTCGGCCCGCAGTGGCTGCACGAAGCGAACGCCGAGCACTGCGCCCGCCTGCTGGCGGAGGCCGCCGACCGGGCCCGCGCGCTGGCCGGCGACGTCAAGGTGACGACGGAGCTGCTGTCCGGGAACGTGGCCGGGGAGCTGATCCGCGAGTCGGCGACGGCCCGTGGAGTGGTGCTGGGCAGCCGGGGGCTCGGCGGGTTCGCCGGGATGACGGTCGGCTCGGTGAGCCTGGCGGTGGCCGGGCACGCGTCCGGGCCGGTCGTGGTCGTCCGCGCCCCCGCCGCCGCCCCCGCCGAGCACGGCAGGGTGGTGGTGGGCTACGACGGGTCGCAGGACGCGCAGGCGGCCATGGAGTACGCCGTCGAGCAGGCCAGGGCCCGCGGCGCCCGGCTGCACGTGGTCTCGGCCTGGCAGATGCCCGTCTTCTCCCCGTACGCGGTCACGTACAACAGCCTGATCGAGGACCTGATGCGCGAGGAGACCGGCGCGGCGCGCGAGCGGGTCGTGCCCTGGCGGGAGGCCAACCCGGACCTGGTCGTCACCGACGAGCAGCCGTGCGCCCACCCGGTCACCGCCCTTATGCAGGCGGCCGGATCGGCCGACCTGGTCGTCGTGGGCTCGCGCGGCCGGGGCGGGTTCGCCTCCGCCGTGCTCGGCTCGGTCAGCCACGGCGTGCTGCACCACGTGACCTGCCCGGTCGCCGTGGTCCGGCCGGGCGCGGAGGAGCGGTCATGAACGGGTCATCGACGGCTGGACAGGTCATGAACGGGTCGCCGACGGCGGGACAGGTCATGAGCCGGGTCCTGGTGGCCGTCAAGGCCGAGGAGTCGCCGCTGATGGCGTGGGAGCTGATGCGCCGGGCCGGCGTGCACCACCTGCCGGTCCTCGACGGAGGGCGGCTGCTGGGCATCCTGACCAGGGAGTGCCTGGCCGCGTCCTGGTCCGGCGGGCCGCAGGAGCAGGCCGGCCGCGAGGTGCGGGACCTGCTCGGCGGCGCGCGCACGCCCCGGGTGGGGCCGGACACCCCGCTGAGCAGGGTCGCCGCCGCCATGCTGGACGCCGACGTGGACGCCGTGCCCGTGCTGTCCGACGACGGCCTGGTGGGCCTGATCACCGCCCGGGACGTCCTGTCGGCGGTCGCCGGACGGATCGAGCCGCGGCCCGAGCCGAGCGAGGTGGTGACCGGGATGTTCCACCTCGAACCCATCCTGCCGGAACGGCGGGAGGCGTGAGATGAAGGCACTGGTCGTCTACGAGTCCATGTACGGCAACACCGAGCGGATCGCCCAGGCCGTGGCCGAGGGGCTGGCCACCCGGATGCGGGCCGAGGTGGCGGAGGTCGGCTCGGCCCCCGCGCACGTGGGGGACGAGGTCACCCTCCTGGTGGTGGGCGGCCCGACGCACGCCTTCTCCATGAGCCGGGCCTCCACTCGCGAGTCGGCCGCCCAGCAGGCCGCCGGGCCGCTGGTGTCGCGCGGCAGGGGCGTGCGCGAGTGGCTGGCCACGCTCAGCACGTCGTCGGCCGGGCTCTGCTCGGCGGCGTTCGACACCCGCGTGGCCAAGCCCCGCCTGCCGGGCTCGGCGGGCCGGGCGGTCGCCAAGCGGCTGCGCCGCCTCGGCGTCCGGCTCGCCGTGCCGCCGTGCAGCTTCTACGTGACCGGGACGCAGGGGCCGCTGGTGCCGGGCGAGCTGGAGCGGGCCAGGCAGTGGGGCGAGAGCCTGGCGGCGTCCTTCCCGGTCCCCGCGTCCTGACGACTGTTGACACGGCGCCCGGCGGTTCTCCGCCGGGCGCCGTTCTCAGTCCTGCGCGGGAGTGGGGGACGGGTGCAGGATCCGGTCCAGGCGGGCGGCCGCGTAGCCCAGCGTGGACAGCGCGACGACGACCAGCAGATCCCCCGGCGACAGCGGCCGGGTGCCGAGCAGCTCGCGCAGCGGCGGCAGGTAGATCCCGGCCAGCTGCAGGACGAACGCGCCGCCCACGGCGAGCAGCAACATCGGGTTGGCCAGGGTGCCGGGACGCGTCCGGGTGCCCAGCGCCACGCCGAGCTGGGTGGCGCCGAGGGCGAAGAAGGCCATGCTCTGCCAGGGCCGCCCGGTCATCGACCCCCAGACGGCGACGCCCAGGGTGACGGCCGTGAGCACCACGGCGATGCGGACGACCCGCTGCCACAGGCCCGCTCCCATGATGCTCTGACCCGGCGGGCGCGGCGGCTGCGACATGGTTCCCGGCACCGTCGGCTCCCCGCCCAGCGCCACGCCGGGCAGGCCGTGGGTGAGCAGGTTGATCCACAGGATCTGCGCGGGCAGCAGCGGCAGCGGCAACCCGAGGAACGGGCCCAGCACCATCACCGCGATCTCCGCCGCGCCGCCCGACAGGCCGTAGACCAGGAACCGGCGGATGTTGGCGTAGACCCGGCGGCCCTCCTCGACGGCCGCCACGACGGTGTCCAGGTTGTCGTCGGCGAGCACGAGGTCGGCGGCCTGCCGGGCGACCTCGGTGCCGCGCCTGCCCATGGCCACCCCGATGTCGGCGCGGCGCAGCGCCGGGCCGTCGTTGACGCCGTCGCCGGTCATCGCCAGGACCTCGCCCCGGCCGCGCAGGCCCTCGATGATGTCGAGTTTCTGCTCGGGGGTGGCCCGCGCGTAGACGCCGGCCGGGCCCGCGGCGAGCGCGCCGGGCTCCCGGCAGTCGACGACCCGGTCGGCGGCGCCGACGATGCCCAGGTCGGCGGCGACCGCGCGGGCGGTGCCCGGATGGTCGCCGGTGATGAGGACCGTCCTGATGCCGGCCCGCGCGCAGTCGGCCACGGCCGCGGCCGCCGCCGCGCGCGGCGGGTCGAGGATCGCGACCAGCCCGAGCAGCCTCAGCCCGTCCTCCCGCACGGGATGCGGGACGGCGTCGAGGTCGGCGGCGGCGACCGCCAGCACGCGGTAGCCGTCCCGGGCGAACCGGTCGGCGCGTTCGGCGGCGCGGGCCGGCAGCTCCGGGTCGTCGGTCAGCACGTCCGGGCGCAGCAGCGCCTCCGGGGCGCCCTTGCAGATCAGGCGGACGCCGCCGCCCGGCAGCAGGTGCACCGTGCTCATCCGCTTGCGGTCGCTGTCGAAGGGCAGCTCGGCGATTCTGGGGAACCGTTCCTGGAGGTCCGCGCGGTCGAGGCCGAGCCGGGCGGCGGCGGCCAGCAGCGCGGCCTCGGTGGGGTCGCCCAGCGCCGTCCATTCCTCCCCCTTCTCCTGGGGCGGGCGCAGGCGGGCGTCGTTGCACAGCGCCGCGGCGGTCAGCAGCTCGGCGAACTCGTCCGGGTCCCGGTCGGTGGCGAGGCCGCCGTCGGGCGCGTAGCCGGAGCCGGTGACCGCGGCCTCGGCCGCCGGGGTCCACAGGTGCCGGGCGACCATCCGGCCCTCGGTGAGGGTGCCCGTCTTGTCGGTGGCGAGCACCGTCACCGAGCCCAGCGTCTCCACGGCGGGCAGGTTGCGGACGAGCGCGTCACGGGCCGCCATCCGGCGGGCGCCCAGGGCCAGGCTCAGGGTCACGACCGCGGGCAGCGACTCGGGCACGGCGGCGACCACCAGGCTGATCGCGGTCACCACCATCAGCTCGACCGGCTGGCCGCGGACCAGGCCCAGGACCAGCACCAGCGCCGACAGCAGCACCGCGACACCGGCCAGCAGCCGTCCGACCCCGACCAGGCGGCGCTGCAGCGGCGTGAGCCCGGCCCCCTTGACCATGAGGGAGGCGATGCGCCCGCTCGCGCTCGCCGCGCCGATCGCGGTGACCACCGCCCGGCCCCTGCCGCGGGCCACGACGGTGCCCGAGGAGACCGCCGCGCCCGCGTCCTTGTCCACCGGGACGGACTCGCCCGTCAGCGCCGACTCGTCGACCAGCAGCGCCGCCGACTCCACCACCTCGGCGTCGGCCGGGACGATGTCGCCCTCGGCGAGCACCAGCAGGTCTCCGACCACGACGTCACCGGCCGGGATCTGCCGCTGGTGGCCGTCGCGCACCACGCGGGCCTCCGGGGTGGCCAGCTCGGCCAGGGCCGTGATGGCGCGGTCGGCGCGCACCTCCTGCGTCACGCCGACGGCCGTGTTGACCACGATGACCAGCGCGATCACCGCGGCGTCCGTCCAGTCGCCGGTGCCGACGGTCAGCGCCGCCGCGATCAGCAGCACGATGATCAGCGGATCGCGGAGCTGGGTGACGACGCGCCGCCACAGCGGGGTGGGCGGTTTGCGCGGGAGCAGGTTGGGGCCGTCGCGTTCCAGGCGGACGGCTGCCTCCGCCGACGACAGGCCAGAGGACGAGGGCGTCACGTGGATGTCCTTCCTGCCCGCCGTGGCCCTCGGGCCGGCGGAATCGCTGCGAGGTGTCTTCAGGATCTAGTCTTCGCCCTGCTCAGGGCGGTAAACGTGCAGGTCTCCCCGCCCCTCCAGCCTCCGGACACCGGCCGGACGGCGGCAGGGTCGAAAGTCACCGGAAGCGGGGCCTTCGGCACTGTTCCGCCCAGGTCGTGCGGGCGGATCGTGGAGATATGAGCATTCGCCTGATCGTGGCCGGGACCGACGGCACCGAGGACTGCGTGGCCGCGCTGCTGTGGGCCGCCGACGAGGCGGCCCGTCGCGGGGCGCGGCTGGTCGTGGTGCACGCCTGGGAGTCCTCGATCGAGCACAGGGCGCCGTACGCGCCCTGCCCGTCCCGGCCCGCCGGGTTGGAGGAGGCGCGCGCGAGCGCCGTGCTCGATCAGGCGGTGGCCCTGGTCATGGACCGGTTCCCCGGCGTCGCCGTCGAGGCGCGGCTCGTGCGGGGCCGCCCGGAGACGGCGCTCGCGGACCAGGCGCGCGGGGCCGGCCTGCTGGTGCTCGGTTCCGCCGCGCGGCCCGCCGGGGACGGGCGGCTGGGCGCGGTGCTGCTGTCGTGCCTGCGCCTGCCGCCGTGTCCCGTGGTCGTGGTGCAGGCCGCGGCGACGGACGGGGGGACGCCGTCGAGGCCGCCCGCCCTCGCCGGACGGCATCGGGGAAGGCCCTTCGGCCCTGGCCCGGCCGACCTTCGGCTCTGCGAGGGACGGCGGGAGGCCGGGTCTCATGGGAGGTGACGAAGGAGGGAACATCATGATCGTTGTTGGAGCCGACGGCTCGGTGGCCTCGCGCGCCGCCGTCGCATGGGCCGCCGACGACGCCTTCCGCATGCGGCTGCCGCTGCGGATCGTGCACGCCGTGGACCGTACGCCGTACCAGATCCACCGGTTCTCCCCGGGCTGGGCGCCCGACCTGCCGGCGGACGAGGGCGAGCGGATCCTGCGGGAGGCCGAGGCGCTGGCCCGGGAACGGCAGCCGTCCGTCGAGGTCACGACGCAGGACGTCGAAGGTCTGCCGGCGGTCGTGCTGCGCGGGCAGGAGAAGGAGGCCGCCGAGATCGTGCTCGGCAGCCGCGGCCTCGGCGGGTTCGCCGGCGCGCTGCTGGGCTCGGTCAGCACGCACGTCGCCGGGCACGCCCGCTGTCCCGTCGTGGTGGTGCGCGGCGACCGGCAGCAGGTGCGCGGCGAGGTGGTGGCCGGGGTTGACGACTCGCCGGAGTGCGAGCCCGCCCTGGCCCACGCCTTCGAGCAGGCCCGGCTGCGGGCCGCCACGCTGCGGGTGCTGCACGCCTGGCAGCTGCCCGTGCACGCGTTCGCGCCGGAGGCCGCCTACGCCATGGACGAGGTCCGCGCCGCACAGCAGCAGG
Source organism: Nonomuraea sp. NPDC004702 (assembly GCF_053601695.1). NCBI lineage: Bacteria > Bacillati > Actinomycetota > Actinomycetes > Streptosporangiales > Streptosporangiaceae > Nonomuraea > Nonomuraea sp. NPDC004702. The sequence goes on along the minus strand of NZ_JBSGCE010000042.1, from coordinate 4,505 downwards.
TCGTCGACGATCGGGTGAACGTGTTCGCCGCCGACTACCCCGAGGTCGTCGTCGTGCGGGAGACGCCGTCGGCGCACCCCGTGGACGCGCTCACCGCGGCCTCCGACCACGCCGACCTGCTGGTGGTGGGGTCGCACGGGCGCGGCGGGCTGGGATCGGCGCTGCTCGGGTCGGTCAGCCGCGGCGTGCTGCACCACGCCCGCTGCCCGGTGGCGGTCGTCCGGCCGCGGGACTGACGGCACGTCGCCGCGTCGGCACGGGCGTCGGCACGGGCGTCGGGACGGGCGTTGGGACGGGCGTGGAGCGCCTTTGCCTTTGTCTTGGCGGCGGGCCGGTTACCAGAACCAGGGGGAGGCCGGGCGGGACGGCCCGGACAGTGACATGACCGGAGAGGGCGCGCTGGACGTCGCGGTCGCGGCCGCGCTGCCGGTCGACGACGTCATGGCCCGGCTGGGCGCCACCGGCGGCGGCCTGAGCCAGGCCGAGGCGGAGCGCCGCCTGGCCGCCGTCGGCCCCAACTCCCTGCGCACCCACCGGGCCCGGCGGGTCGCGGTGCTGGCCCGCCAGCTGCGCTCGCCCCTGCTGATCCTGCTGGCGGTCACCGCCGCCGCGTCGTTCTTCCTCGGCGAGTCGACGGACGCGATCATCATCGGCGTGATCCTGACGGTGTCGGTCGGGCTGGGCTTCTTCAACGAGTACCGGGCGGAGAAGGCCGCCGAGGCGCTGCACTCCCAGATCCGGCACCGCTGCCTGGCCCTGCGGGACGGCGGTCCCCGGCTGGTGGACGTGGTCACGCTGGTCCCGGGCGACGTCGTCACGCTGCGGCTGGGCGACATCGTCCCGGCCGATCTGCGGCTGGTGTCGTCGGCGGGGCTGGAGTGCGAGGAGTCGGTGCTGACCGGCGAGTCGCTGCCGGTGGCCAAGGCCGTCGAGCCCGTCGCCCCGGACCGCGCGCTGGCCGAGCTGGCCAGTTGCGCGCTGATGGGCACCGTCGTGCACGCCGGGTCCGGCACCGGCGTGGTGGTGGCCACCGCCGGACGGACCGAGTTCGGGCGCATCGCGCTCCGGCTCGGCGACCGTCATCCGGACACCGAGTTCCAGATCGGGCTGCGCCGGTTCTCCATGCTGCTGGTGCGCGTCGCCGCCGCGCTCACCGCCGGGATCTTCGTCGTCAACCTCGTGCTGCACCGCCCGGTGCTGGACGCGCTGCTGTTCTCGCTGGCGATCGCCGTCGGCATCTCCCCGCAGCTCCTGCCCGCCGTGGTCTCGACCAGCCTGGCCGCCGGCACCCACCGGCTGGCCCGGCACCGGGTGCTGGTCAAGCGGCTGGTCTGCATCGAGGACCTGGGCGACATCGACGTGCTGTTCACCGACAAGACCGGAACCCTGACCGAGGGACGGATCAGCTTCACGCGCTCACTCGGGCCGGACGGCAGCCCCGACGACCGCGTCCTGGAGCTGGGCCTGCTCTGCAACGAGGCCGTCGTCAGCGGCCAGGACGGGGAACCGGGCCGCTCGGCGAGCGGCAACCCCCTGGACGTCGCCCTGTGGGAGGCGCCCGCCGCCGCCGCGCTCCGGCCCGGGCCGCCCGGCCGACGCCTGGCCGTCGTGCCCTTCGACCACGAACGCAGAACCGCCTCCGTCCTGGTCGAGGACGACGACGGCCGGATGATCGTCACCAAGGGCGCTCCGGAGGCCGTGCTGGCGCGCTGCACCCCGGTCGCCGACCGGGCCAGGGCCGTCCTGGAGGCCGAGTTCGCCGCCGGCAACCGGGTGGTGGCGGTGGCCACCCGGCGGCTGACCGGCGACGCCGCCCGCCGGACGACCCTCAGCCAGGCCGACGAGCACGACCTCGCCTTCCGCGGCCTGCTGGTCTTCCTCGACCCGCCCAAGGCCGGCGCCGAGCAGGCGCTGCGCCGCCTGGCCGGGCTCGGCATCACCGTCAAGGTGCTCACCGGGGACAACCCCGCGGTCGCGGCCAAGCTGTGCGCCGATCTCGGCCTGCCCGGCGGGCGGGTGCTGACCGGCCAGGACGTCGAGGACGCCGACGACTCCCGGCTGGCCGAGCTCATCGAGCAGGCCGTCGTGTTCGCCCGGGTCAGCCCCGAGCACAAGGCGCGCATCGTGCGGGCCCAGCGGCGCAACGGCCTGGACGTGGCCTTCCTCGGCGACGGCGTCAACGACGCGCTCGCGCTGCACGCCGCCGACGTGGGCATCTCCGTCGACGCGGCCACCGACGTCGCCAAGGACGCCGCCGACGTGCTGCTGCTGGAGAAGGACCTCGCCATCCTGGCCGACGGCGTCATCCAGGGCCGGCAGATCTTCGCCAACACCATGAAGTACGTGCTGATGGGGACGTCCAGCAACTTCGGCAACATGTTCTCCGCCGCCGCGGCCTCGGCGTTCCTGCCGTTCCTGCCGATGCTGCCGTCCCAGATCCTGCTCAACAACCTGCTCTACGACTCCAGCCAGCTCGCCATCCCCACCGACAACGTCGATCCCGAGCAGCTGCGGCGCCCGTCCCGGTGGGACGTGTCGTCGATCCGGCGGTTCATGTTGTTCTTCGGGCCGGTCAGCTCGCTGTTCGACTTCGCCACCTTCGCCGTCATGCTCGGCGTCCTGCACGCCGGGCCGCCGCTGTTCCGCACCGGCTGGTTCGTCGAGTCCCTGGCCACCCAGGTATTGGTGGTCTTCGCGATCAGGACCAGGCGGGTGCCGTTCTTCCGCAGCCGTCCGAGCCTGCCGCTGACGGCCGCCGCCCTGAGCGTCGTGGTGCTCGGCGCGGTCATCCCGGTCACCCCGCTCGCCGGCGCCCTGGGCTTCCAGCCGCTGCCCGGCCCGTTCTTCGCGGTGCTGGGCCTGATGGTGGTCGCCTACCTGGCCCTCGTCGAGCTGGCCAAGCGCCGTTTCTACCGGGCCGCCCCGGAGACCCTGGCCGGGGGCGGGCGCACCGCCGCCCACCCGACGCACCGCAGGGCCCACCGGTTCAGCACGGTGGCCGCCGCCCTCGCCGCCGGACGTCCGCCCTCCGCCCCCCGAGAAGGGGACCAAGGTCCCTAGGGCGCGGGAGCGCATCCGGAAATCATCGTCATCATGACGACGATGCAGCACATCGATGCCTACTGGCGCGCGGCGAACTACCTGTCCGTGGGGCAGATCTACCTGCTGGACAACCCGCTGCTCACCGAGCCGCTGCGCCCCGAGCACGTCAAGCCGCGGCTGCTCGGCCACTGGGGCACCACCCCTGGGCTGAACTTCTGCTTCGCCCACCTCAACCGGATCATCGCCGAACGCCGGCAGGACATGATCTACGTCGCCGGTCCCGGCCACGGCGGGCCCGCCGCCGTCGCGCACGCCTGGCTGGAGGGCTCCTACTCGGAGAAGTACCCCGAGGTCTCCCAGGACGCCGCCGGGATGCGCCGGCTGTTCCGGCAGTTCTCCTTCCCCGGCGGCATCCCCAGCCACGTCGCGCCCGAGACGCCCGGCTCCATCCACGAGGGCGGCGAGCTGGGTTACTCGCTCGCGCACGCGTTCGGCGCGGCCTTCGACAACCCGCGCCTGGTGGTCGCCTGCGTCGTCGGCGACGGCGAGGCCGAGACCGGCCCGCTGGCCGCCAGCTGGCACTCCAACAAGTTCCTCGACCCCTACCGCGACGGCGTCGTCCTGCCGATCCTGCACCTGAACGGCTACAAGATCGCCAACCCGACCGTCCTGGCCCGCATCCCGCAGGACGAGCTGGTCAAGCTCATGGAGGGCTACGGCTACCGCCCCCACCTCGTCGGCCCCGACCACGAGGAGATGGCGCGCACGCTCGACACCGCCTTCGACGAGATCGCCGCCTACAAGGAGGGCCGCCTGGAGCGCCTCCCCATGATCGTCCTGCGCACGCCGAAGGGCTGGACCGGCCCGCGCGAGGTGGACGGCAAGCCGGTCGAGGGCACCTGGCGGGCCCACCAGGTGCCGCTGTCGGGCGTCCGCGACAACCCGGCGCACCTGGCCATGCTGGAGGAGTGGATGCGCTCGTACCGGCCGCAGGAGCTGTTCGACGCCGAGGGCCGCCCGGCGCCCGTCCTGCTGGGGACGGTCCCCGAGGGGCCGCTGCGGATGAGCGCGAACCCGCACGCCAACGGCGGCGAGCTGCTGCGCCCGCTGGCGCTGCCCGACTTCCGCGACCACGCGGTGGAGGTCAAGTCGCCCGCGGCGCAGTCGACCGAGCCGACCAGGGTGCTGGGCGCCTTCCTGCGGGACGTGATCGCCGCCAACCCGCACGACTTCCGGCTGATGGGCCCGGACGAGACCGCCTCCAACCGGCTGCAGGCCGTCTTCGAGACGACCACGCGGGCCTGGAACGCCGAGGTCGAGCCCACGGACGAGAACCTGGCGCCGGGCGGCCGGGTGATGGAGGTGCTCAGCGAGCACCTGTGCCAGGGCTGGCTGGAGGGTTACCTGCTGACCGGCCGGCACGGCCTGTTCAACTGCTACGAGGCGTTCATCCACATCATCGA
>NZ_JBSGCE010000041.1:0-89390 GCF_053601695.1 Nonomuraea sp. NPDC004702 | reverse complement strand
TGCCGGTCCGCCGGTCGGCGGGGATCTCCTCGGTGTCGCACACCAGGCAGATCATCGTGGACTCGGTGTGGCCGTAGTGGCTCTGGATCCGCAGCTCGGGCCGGGCGGCGCGGGCCCGCTCCACCAGGTCCCACGGGCACGCCTCGCCCGCCAGGATCAGCAGCCGGCGCGGCAGCACGGCGGCCAGGTCACCGCCCGAGGCCAGCAGCTCCAGGTGGCTGGGGACGCACTTGACGACGTCCACCCGGTGCTCGGCCAGGTAACCGGCGAACGCGGCCGGGTCCATCGCGGTCTCCCGCGGCACCAGGTGCACCGTCCCGCCAGTGGTCAGCGCCCCGAACACGCAGGTCAGACCGAAGTCGGCGGCGGGCGTGGAGACCACGGCGAACGACCCGCCGGGGGCGCCGATGCGCGGCAGCATGCCGCCCAGGTAGTTCAGGACGCCGCCGTGCTCGGCGGCCACCGCCTTGGGGGTGCCGGTGGAGCCCGACGTGAAGATCACGTGGTGCAGGTGCTCCGGCAGCACGTCCACCCGGGGCCGGGTGTCCGGCAGGGACGGCGGCCGGTCCAGCGTCAGCACCTGCCTGCCGGCCCCGATCAGGGGCGCGAACTCGCTCACCGTCACCACGGCGCGCACCCCGGCGGCCTCCAGCATCGCGGCGATCCGCGCCGCCGGGTACGCCGGGTCCATCGGCAGATACCCGCCGCCCGACTTCTGGATGCCGAACAACGCGCACGCCAGGTCGGCGCCCGGCTCCAGCAGCACGCCGACCGGCTCGTCGGCGCTCACCCCGGCTTCCAGCAGCCAGTGGGCGATCCGGTTGGCGGCCGCCTCCAGCTCCGCGTAGGTCAGGGCGCGGTCGGCCCCCACCACGGCCGGCGCGCCGGGGGTCTCGTCCACCCAGCGTTCGATCAGGTGGTGCACCGCCCCGGCGGGCGGCTCCGGCGGCGGCCCGCCGGCCAGCGCCGGGCCGGTCACCGGCTCCAGCGGCACCGCGCCCACCGGCGTGTCCAGGTCGGCGAGCAGCCCGTCGAGCAGGGCGGCGTACCAGCGGGTCAGCTTGGCCGCGGTGCCCGGTTCGAACAGGTCCGTCCGGTAGGCGAGGCCGCCGCGCAGCGGCGCGCCCGGCCCGTCGTCCACGACGTGCCAGCTCAGGTCGAACTTGGTGGTCAGCTCCGGCAGGTGGATCTCGGACGCCTCCAGGCCGGGCAGCTCCGCCCCGGCCACGCCGGGGACGTAGTTGAGCATCACCTGGAACAGCGGCGTGGCCGCCAGGTTCCGCTCCGGCCGCAGCCGGTCCACCACCCGGTCGAACGGCGTGCCCGCGTGCGCGAGCGCGCCCAGCGCGGACTCCCGCGCGCGGGCCAGCAGGTCGCGCCCGGTCGGGTCGCCGCCCACGTCGGTCCGCACGACCACGGTGTTGAGGAAGCAGCCCACCACGCCTTCGGTGTCCGGGTGGTCGCGGCCGGAGACCGGCACGCCGACCGCGATGTCCGCGCTCGCCGACAGCCGGGCCAGCAGCGCCTGCAACCCGGCCAGCAGCACGATGAACGGCGTCGACCGGTAGGCGGCGGCCACCGCCCTGATCCGCTCGCTCAGCTCCGCGGGCAGCTCCAGGTCCAGCGCGGCTCCGCCCGGGTCGGGCACCGCGGGGCGCGGCCGGTCGGTGGGCAGGTCGAGCACCGGCGGCAGGCCGTCCAGGTGCCCGGCCCACCAGTCCAGGTCGGCCGGGTCGGGGACCGGCGAGACCTCGGCGTACTGCGCCGGGGGCGGGTCGAGCGGCGGGCGCAGGCCGAGGCGGGCGGCGTACAGGCCGGACAGCTCCGACAGCAGCAGCCCGCGCGTCCACGCGTCGGTGGCGATGTGGTGGAAGGTGAGCGAGAGCACGTGCTCGTCGCCGTCCCCAGGATCGCCGACGGTGAGCAGCACCGCCCGCATGGGCGGCTCCCGGTCCAGCGCGAACGGCGTCGCCAGGTGCCCGGCCAGCACGTCCTCGACCTCGGACCGGTCCACGCGCGCGGTGGAGACGGGCACCTCGGCGGCGTCCCGGATCACCATCACCGGCTCGGGGCCGGAGTCGTCGACCACGCCGCGCAGCACGTGGTGCCGCTCGGCCAGGTCACGCACCGCGTCCAGCAGCGCCTCCGCGCGCAGCGGGCCGCGCAGCCGCAGCGCCACCGGCACGTTGTAGGCGCTGCTGTCCGGTTCGAGCTGCGCCAGGAACCACAGCCTGGCCTGCACCCCGGACAGCGGCACCGGCCCGTCCGCCGGCGCGCGCCGCACGCGCGCCGCAGTGGCCGGACGGGGCAGCGCGGCGGCCAGGTCGGCCAGCACCGGGTGCTCGAACAGCAGCCGCACCGGCACCGCCGCGCCCAGCCGCTCCCGCAGCCGCCCGGCCACCCGGGTCGCCGCGAACGAGTGCCCGCCGAGGGCGAAGAAGTCGTCGTCCGCCCACACCTCGGCGAGTTCGAGCACGTCGGCCCAGACCTCACCGACCAGGCGCTCGGCGGGCGTGCCCAGCGGCACCCGCACCGCGGGCCCCGCCTCGGGCACGGGCAGCGCCGCGCGGTCCACCTTGCCGTTCGGGGTGAGCGGCAACGCCTCCAGCACGCCGATCGCGGCCGGCACCATGTAGTCGGGCAGCCGCTCGCGCAGCGCCGAGCGTACCTGCGCCACGTCCACCGTCGCGGGCGTCACCCAGGCGGCCAGGCGGCGCTCCAGGCCGTCGCCGACCGGCTGCACGTACGCCTCGGCGACCTGTGGCAGGGCCCGCAACGCCGCGGCGACCTCGCCCAGCTCGACGCGGAAGCCGCGCACCTTCACCTGGTCGTCGATCCGCCCCAGGAACTCGATCAGCCCGTTCCCGGTCACCCGGACCCGGTCGCCGGTGCGGTACCAGCCGCCGGTGAAACGCTCCGCGGTGAGGTCGGGGCGGCCCAGGTAGCCGCGGGCCACGCTCGGCCCGCCGATCCACAGCTCGCCGGGCACGCCGGGCGGCAACGCCCGTCCCGACGGGTCGGCCACCCGGCACACCACGTCGGCCAGCGGCCGGCCCAGCGGCGCCCGGCCCGGCCCCAGCTCGGCCAGGGCCTGGCCGGCGTCGCAGGCCAGCACCGACACCGTGGTCTCGGTGGGGCCGTAGTGGATCTGCACCTCCAGGTCCGGTCGCGCCGCCCGGACCCGCGCGACCAGGTCCGCCGGCACCGCCTCGCCGGCCAGGATCAGCAGCTTGGCGGGCAGGGCGGCCATGCCGAGGAGTTCGAGCTGGCTGGGCACCATCTTGATCGCGTCCACCGGGTTCGCCGCCAGGCGGGCGGCGAACGCGGCCGGGTCGGTGGCCGTCTCGTGGTCGATCAGGTGGAGGGTGGCGCCCGTGGTCAGCGCGCACCACAGGTTCGTCATGCCCAGGTCGGCGGCGGCGGTGGAGACCAGCGCGAACGACGTCATCCCCGCCGGGACGACCTCGGCCACCGCGCCGAGGTAGTGCGTGATGTGCCGGTGCTCGACCGCGACGCCCTTCGGCCGTCCGGTCGAGCCCGAGGTGTAGATCACGTACGCCAGGTGCTCCGGCCGCACCGCCACGCCGGGACGCTCGCCGGACGCCTCCGCCGCGGCGGCGAGCTCGGCGCCGGTGAGCACGATCCGCGCTCCGGCGTCGGCCACCACCGCCTGGTTGCGCCGCTCCGGGTAGACCGGGTCGAGCGGCAGGTAGGCGGCGCCCGCCTTGAGCACGCCGAGCACGGCGACCACCAGCTCGGGCCGCCGCTCCAGCAGCACGCCGACCGGCTCCTGCGGCCGTACGCCGCTCTCCAGCAGCCAGTGGGCCACCTGGTTGGCGCGGCGGTCCAGCTCCGCGTAGCTGAGCGAGCCGACCGCGACCGCGTCGGGGCGGGCGTCGGCCATCCGCTCGATCAGCGTGTGCAGCGGCACGTCCACGGGCAGACCGGCGTCCCGGCCGCGCAGGTCGTCGCCGGCCGGCAGCCGCACCGGCGCGTCGGGGTCGGTGAGCATGCCGTCCAGCAGCTCCAGGTACCAGCCGGCCAGGCGGCGCACGGTGGCCTCGTCGAACAGGTCGGTGCGGAAGCGTAACTCGCCCGAGAAGCGGGTGCCGTCGTCGCCGAGCTCCAGGTTCAGGTCGAACTTGGCGGTCGGCGCGGGCGGCGTCCCGGCCTCGACCGTCAGCCCCGGCAGCGACAGCGGCGCGCCGGTGTCGTAGACGTTGAGCATCACCTGGAACAGCGGCGTGACCGCGAGGTTCCGCTCCGGCTGCAGCCGCTCCACGACCCGCTCGAACGGCGTGCCGGCGTGCGCGAACGCGTCCAGCGCCGCCGTGCGCGCCCGTGCCAGCAGCTCGGCGCCGGTCGGGTCGCCCGCGGTGTCGCCGCGCACCACCAGCGTGTTGATGAAACAGCCGACGACCCGCTCGGCGTCGGGGTGGTGGCGGCCCGCGTGCGGCACGCCGACGGCGATGTCGTCCACGCCGGACAGGCGGCTCAGCAACGCCTGCAACCCGGCCAGGAACACCATGAACGGCGACGTCCCGGCCACCGCGCGCACCTTGGCCGACAACGCCTCGGGCACCTCCACCGCGACCGCCGCCCCCTCCCACGTGGGGACGGCCGGGCGCGGGCGGGCGAGCGGCAGGTCGAGCACCGGCGGCAGGCCCGCCAGGTGGGCGGCCCACCAGTCGAGATCGGCGTCGGGCCGCCCGGCCTCCCACGCGGCCACGTCCGCGTACTGCAGGGCCGGGGGAGCGGGGGGCGGTTCCAGGCCGAGGCGGGCGGCGTACAGGTGGGCGAGATCGTCCAGCAGGACGCGTTCCGACCAGGCGTCGGTGGCGATGTGGTGCAGGGTGAGCGCGAGCACGCACTCCTCGTCGCCGAGCCGGTAGAGCGTGGCCCGCAGGGGCGGCTCGGCGTCCAGCCGGAACGGCCGCCAGGCGTGGTCGGCCAGCTCCCGCTCCAGCTCCGCCGGGGCGGCGGCCGCCATGTCGACCACGGGCACCGGCACGGCGGCGACGGGCCGCACGCGCCCGTCCTCGATGACGCCGCGCAGGATCCAGTGCCGTTCGGCCAGGTCCGCCACCGCGCCGGTGAGGGCGGCGACGTCCACCGGGCCGCGCAGCCGCAGCGTCAGCGGCACGTTGTAGGCGGGCGTGCCCGGTTCGAGCTGGGCCAGGAACCACAGCCGCTCCTGCGCCGGCGACAGCGGCATGTCCGCGGCCGACGTCGCCGGGATCCGGGGGACGGCGGCCTGCTCCTTCTGCTTCAGGGCGGCGGCGAGCCTGGACCGGACGAGTTCGGCGATCCGGTCCTCACGTACCTCGGTCATCCCTCGTCCCCCTCCATCAGGTCGGCGGCCAGCAGTTCCTCCAGCGCGGCGGCGAAGTCGGCCAGCACCGGCCGGTCGAACACCAACCGCACGGGCACGGTGACCTGCAACATCTCGCGCAGGCGGGCGGCCACCCTGGTCGCGGCGAACGAGGCTCCGCCGAGGGCGAAGAAGTCGTCGCCGGCCCAGACCTCGGGCCGTTCGAGCACCTCGGCCCAGACGGCGGCCACCAGGAGCTCGGCCTCGGTGGCCGGTTCGACCCGCGCCGGGGCCGGGCCGGCGTCCGGCTCGGGCAGCGCGTGGCGGTCCACCTTGCCGCTGGGCAGCGTGGGCAGGGCCGGCAGCGCGACCCAGCGGCGCGGCACCATGTGGCCGGGCAGCCGGGACCGGGCGTGCCGCTCGACCGCGGCCAGGTCCGCCGTCTCCGGCGCGACGTAGCCGACCAGGTGGGCCTGCGCGTCCGTGCCCGCCACGGTCACCGCGGCCTCGGCGACCTCGCGCAGCACGGCCTCGACCTCGCCCAGCTCGATCCGGTAGCCGCGGACCTTCACCTGGTGGTCGCGGCGGCCGTGGAACTCCAGCGTCCCGTCCGGCCGCCGGCGGGCCAGGTCGCCGGTGCGGTAGCAGCGGCCGTCCGGCGTGAACGGGTCGGCCACGAAGGCGGCCGCGGTGAGGTCCGGACGGCCCCGGTAGCCGCGGGCCACCCCGGCGCCGCCCAGCAGCAACTCGCCGACCGCGCCGGGCGGCACCAGCCGCAGCCGCGCGTCGACCACGTACGCCCGCTCGCCCGGCATCGGCGACCCGATCGGCACCCGGTCGCCCTCGTGCGCGCGCACCCGGTGCAGCATGGAGGTGACGGTGGTCTCGGTGGGCCCGTAGGCGTTCCACAACTCGCCGACGCGCAGCAGGATCTGCTCGGCCAGCGCCGGGTCCAGCGCCTCCCCGCCGGCGACGGCGCGCAGCGCGGGGTCACCCGCCCAGCCCGCCGCGATCAGCATCCGGTACGCGGTCGGCACCAGGTCGATCACCGTGGCCGCGCTGGTGGTGATCAGCTCCGCCAGCGCGTGCCCGTCGGTGGCCGTGGCCCTGTCCACCACCACCGACGTGCCGCCGGCGGCCAGGACGCTCCACAGCTCGGAGGCGGAGACGTCGAAGCTCAGCGGCGCGACCGCGGGCTGCACGTCGGCCGGGCCGAGGCGGAGCGTCGAGATCATCCCGGCCACGAGGGCGGCCAGGGCGCCGTGGGTGACCTCGACCCCCTTGGGGGCGCCGGTGGAGCCGGAGGTGTAGGTGACGTACGCCAGGTCCTCGGCGCGCACCTCGGGAAGGTCCGCGCGGGAGCCCGCCGCGAGCCGGTCCACGTCGAGCGTCACCGGCCCGTCCTCGCCGGGCGCCGTCTCCAGGGGCGTCCCACCGCGGGTGAGGACCACGCGGGCGCCGGCGTCCGCGGCCAGCAGGCGCAGCCGCTCGGCCGGGTGTTCCGGGTCCAGCGGCAGGTACGCCGCCCCCGCCCGCCACACGCCCAGCAGCGCCGCGGGCAACATCTCGTCCCGCGGCACGTGCACGCCGACCACGTCGCCGCGCGACACCCCGTGCGCCAGCAGCCCGGCCGCGATCCGGTCGGCGCGGTCGTTCAGCTCGGCGTGGCTCAGGGCGACGCCGTCCGGGCCGACCACCGCCGTGCCCGCCGCGCCACCCACGTGCGCGGCGAGCGACAGCGGCACCGGGGGCAAGTCGTCCGGCAGCCGGGGACCGGCCGCGCGGGCCAGCAGCGCGGCGCGTTCGTCCGGGGTGACCGGCTCGAACGTGGCGATCGCCAGGTCCGGCTCGGCCACCACGCGCCGCAGCAGCCACAGCAGCCGGTCCAGGTACGCCCCGGCCGCCTCCCGGCCGAGCAGCGCGACCGCGTACTCCAGGTGCAGCTCGGCGCCGGCGGCCGTGCGGTTGACGAGCACGCTGAACTCGTGCACCGCCGCGCCCGGGCCGACCTCGGTCAGCAGTTCCAGGCATCCGGCGCGCACCGGCACCTCGGCGTGCTGCATGGCCAGCAGCACCGGGGCGCGGGGCACGTCGGCGGGCGGGACCTCCTGGTGGACCAGCGCCCGCGTGGCGGCCTGCCCGGCCTGCCGGACCAGGTCGCGGAAGGTCGGCGCGGCGTCCGGCCGCAGCCGTACCGGCACCGTGTCGATCAGCGGCCCGACGACCCGGGCCAGCTCCGGCCGGGCGCGCCGCGCCGCGACCATGCCGACCAGCGTGTCCGGCTCCCCGGCGGCCAGGGCGAGCGCGGCCAGGTACACGGCGTACGGGGTCGCGCCGCACGCGCGGGCCAGCGCGGCCACGCCGTCCGTGAACTCCTCGGTGAGCGGCCTGATCACCCGGCACGTCGTCAGGTCGCCGGGCGGCGGCCCCGCCACCGGCGCCCCCGCCAGCTCGTCGCGCCAGAACTCGCGCAGCCGCGCGAGGTCGGGCCGGTCCTCCTGCTCGCGCACCGCCACGTCGCCGAGCTGGACCGCCGGCTCGGGGACGGGCTCACCCGCCAGCTCGGCGGCCAGCTCGTCCATCAGCACGCCGGTCGAACCGCCGTCGAAGGCGATGTGGTCCGTCACGAGCACCAGCTCGGCCACGCCCTCTCCGACGGGGCACAGGCTCGCGCGCAGCAACGGCACCTCGGTCGTCACGTCGAACACGTGCTCCACCGCGGCCCGGGCCACCTTGACCGGGTCCGCGCCCGCCGGATGCTCGACCAGGGGAACGGCGACGGGCGGGTGCACGACCGCGTACGGGACGCCGTCCTCGCCGACGGAGATCGTGCTGCGCAGGGCCTCGTGCCGGCGCAGGACCGCGTCCAGCGCCCGGCGCAGCGGCGCGCTCCCGCTGAGGTCGCGCACGCGCAGCCGGATCGACACGGTGGTGACCGGGCTGTGCGGGTGGAGCTGGCGCAAGGTCCAGAACTCGCGTTGCGCGGCGGTGAGCGGGTGCCGGGTCCGGCCGGTCCGCCGCACCGGAGCCGATCCCGGCTCGCGCAGGCGCGCCGCCAGCCCGGCCGCGGTCGGCTCGGTCAGGAACGTCGCCAGCGGCACGGTGTGCCCGAGCCGCCGGGACAGCTCGGTCACCACCCGGGCGGCGGCCAGTGAGTGCCCGCCCAGGTCGGCGAACCGGTCGTGCACGCCCACCTCCGGCAGGCCCAGCACGTCCGCGATCACCTCGGCGACCTGGCGCTCGTCGTCCGTCCGGGGCGCGACCGGCGCCGCGCTCCCCGTCCGGGCGGCGCCCAGCTTGGGCAGGGCCGCGCGGTCCACCTTGCCGGTGGGGGCGATCGGCAGGTCGCCGGTCACGCCGATCCTGGCCGGGACCAGGTGGTCGGGCAGCCGGTCACGCAGCCAGTCGCGCAGCTCGGGCTCGGTCACGCCGGAGGCGGCCACGTGCGCGACGAGGTAGGCGATGCCGTCGTCGTCGGTGTGCGCCAGGACGACGGCGCGGCGCACCGCGGGATGGCGGTCCAGCGCCGACTCGACCTCGCCCAGCTCCACCCGGTAGCCGCGGATCTTGACCTGGTCGTCGGCGCGGCCCACGTAGCGCAGCTCGCCGTCCACCCGCCGGACCAGGTCGCCGGTGCGGTAGACGCGGGTGCCGTCCGGGTCGGTGCCGAACGCCTGCGAGTCGTGGCCCAGGTAGCCGCGGGTCACGTTCGGGCCGCCGATCCACAACTCGCCGATCTCTCCCTCGGGGACCGGGTTGCCGGCGGCGTCGCGCACGCTGAGCAGCGCGTTCGCCATCGGCCCGCCCAGCGGCGGGTCGCCCTGGTGGTCGCGGCTCACCTCGAACAGGGTGGAGCCGGTGGTGCACTCGGTGGGGCCGTACATGTTGAGCACGCGGCGCACACCGGGGTTGGCGTACACGCGCGCGACCAGCGCGGCGGTCAGCCGCTCGCCGCCGGACAGCACCATGCGCACGCCGTCCGGCAGCGGCTCGCGCAGCAGCACCGACAGCGCGGACGGGACGCCGAAGACCGTGCGCACCTCGTCGCGGGCCGGCAGCGTCGGCAGCGCCAGGACGTTGTCCGCCATGATCACGGTCCCGCCGGCGAAGAGCGGCGTGAAGATCTGGGTGATCGAGGCGTCGAAGCAGATGGAGGAGCCGGCGAGCATGCCGCTCAGCTCCTCGGCGGTGTAGGCGGACGCCTCCCAGCGCACCAGGTTCAGGGTGTTGCGGTGCTCCACGACCACGCCCTTGGGACGGCCGGTGGAGCCGGAGGTGTAGATCACGTACGCGGCGTCGCCCGGCTCGCCGGGCACCTGCGGCCCGTGCGCGGCGGGCGTCACGTCGTCGACGAGCACGGTGTCCGCGCCGGTCGGCGCCGCGGTCTCGCGCCGCGCCGCCGAGGTGACCACCGCGGTCATGGCGGCGTCCTCGGCCATGAAACGTAAGCGCTCGGCCGGGTAGGCCGGGTCCAGCGGCACGTAGGCCGCGCCCGCCTTGAGCACCCCGATCAGCGCGGGCACCAGCCACTCGTCGCGGTCGAGGCAGATGCCCACCAGGTCGCCGCGTCCCGCACCTCGCGCGGCCAGGGCGTTGGCGATCCCGTTGGCCCTGCGGTCGAGCTCGGCGTAGGTCATCCGGCTCGTGCCCGCGACGACGGCGAGGCGATCGGGTGTCCGCCGGCACTGCGCCTCCAGGGCCTCGTGGAGGCGTCCCGGCGAGTCGGTGGGAGGGCGGTTCGCGCCCGTCACATCCGTAGTCATGTGTCCTCTTTCCAGCAAAGGTCAAACGTGCCCGGGTGGGCGGTATGGAACAGCCCGTTCCTCGGGACGGCACGCGGGCCCGGGCGAGGTCGTCGCTGGGCGCGTGGGGTCGTGCGGGGTCGTGCGGGCGGTTCAGTGTCGCGCGGTCGGCGGGTGCGGCGGGGGGCATTCGCGGCAAATGTCGTGTTCTGCGGTTACCGCTCCTTTCGCCCATGGTCGTCCGCGCAACAGCATCGGTGACCCGGCTTGCCGCTGACTTGGAACCTGCCATGATCTTGCTTGCAGGAGGGCGCGTCATCGGCCGGTGGGCGCGGGACGGCTCGGCAGGCGGTCAGCGACGTCCCGGCGCCCGGCGTCGGCCGGAGCGCGCGAACCTCCTGGACCGGCGACAGGCAGACCCCGGGCGCCGGACATGGGCGAGGAGTGCGGCCTTCTCGCCACTGCTCCGGGACGCCACACCGACATGATCCTCTTCGCCGGGTCGGTCCCGCAATCGGGGGCGAAAGGCAGGAAAGAGGGCGAAATGTAAGGGTCCCGTTGACATCCGGAGAAGGGTTCTCGTCAACCCCGCGCAACGGAAGGCGCGGACGGGCAAGCACATCCGTCGCGGGACCTCACGGGACGGTGAGGTCGGGAGCCGCGACGGGAAAGGCCCTGGGGTGTTGGCGCAGAGGAGGGCTAGGAAAAAGAAGGCCCCCGCCGGGGTCGGGCCCCGGCGGGGGAGGGGCGACGTCACGGACGTCGTGGCGTGCGTGCTCAGGGGCGGCGTCACGGACGCCGTGGTGTGCGTGGTCAAGGACGGCGTGGCCCCCGCACGCGGCGCCGCGGCGTCCGGGCCCTGCTCCTGCCCGTGATGGCCAGGCCGCCGACGCGGCCGACGGGCAGGAGAGGAGGGACGTCACGCGGCGGCGACGGGTCGTGATCAGCCGGTGTACCGCGGCTTGACGGCGACCGGCTCCCTCGGCCCCGCCGTCTGCTCCACCGTGGGCCGGCCTTCGGCGGGCACCGGGGAGGGCGCCGCGGAGGGGCCCCCGGCGGGCACCACGGCGGGCACTGCTGCGGGCACTGCTGCGGGTACTGCGGCGGGCACCGCGGCGGGCTTCGCGGCGGGCTTCGCGGGCTCGGCCGAGGCCGTCCCCGAGAGCCCGGCGAGGCCCGTCGCGAGCGCCAGCGCCGCGACGCCGCCGACCAGCATGGTTCTGATCTTCATAGGGTTCCTCTCATCCTTCGAACAGGGCCTCAGCCCTTGACGACGACCGGAGTGCCGATCGCCAGGTTCTTCGCCATCCAGGTGATGTCGTCGTTGCTGACCCGGACGCAACCGTGGCTGGCCCGCGTGCCGATGGCGGACGGCTTGTTCGTCCCGTGGATCGCCAGCTGGCCGGGGCCGCCGGCGAAGCTCTTCAGCACCGGCGAGAAGCCGCTCAGCCCGAAGGCGTACGCGCCGTAGGCCCCGCCGTCGCCGGTGGGCCTCACCAGCTCGGTGAAGAAGTAGCGGCCCGGCGGCGTCGGCGTCCCGGCCTCGCCGGTCGCGACCTTGCCCGTCCTGACCGGCCGGTCGCCGTCGTAGACGGTGAAGCGGAACGCCCCGCGGTCGATCTCCACGCGGTGGGAGGTCTCCGCGAGCGTCACGTCGGCGGCCTTGATCCAGCCCTTGCTGCCGTTGGGCCGGATCGGCAGCAGCACCTGGAGCCAGTCGCCCTCGTCGCGTTCCACCAGGAAGACGCGCGTCGCGCCGTAGTCGTTGGGGCTGGTGATCGTCCTCTGGGCCGCGCCCTGTCTGTCCCGGTAGATCGTGATCCGGGCCCCCTTGACGCTCGCGATCTTCGATCCGGCGCCGCCCGCCGGCTCGGCGCGCGCGATGGTGCCCGCCGCGGTGCTCGCCGTGGTGCTCGCCGTGGTGCCCGCCGTGGTGCGCGCGGGGTCGGGGCGTACGGCACTGCCTGCGCTGCCCGCGCAGCCCGCCAGCAGGAGGGCGAGTGCCGTCGCCGCGGCCGTACGAAGCAGGTTGGTTCTCACCCGGCGCAGCCTGGCGGCAGAATGTGTGGAACCTGTTTGCCTGTCATGCGAATCCCGTATGCACTCGCGCAGTGCGCATAACCTCGGGCCCATGTGCGCGTACGTGCTGGTCGCCGAGGACGACCCCAAGCAGGCCGAACTGCTCAGGCGCTACCTGGAGCGCGAGGGCCACGAGGTCCGCGTCGTGCACGACGGACGTTCGGCGATCGACGAGGCCCGGCAGGGGGACCCCGCCCTCGTGCTGCTCGACGTGATGATGCCGAAGGTCGACGGCCTGGACGTCTGCCGGGTGCTGCGCGCCGAGTCCGACCTGCCGATCCTGATGCTGACCGCCCGGTCCACCGAGGACGACCTGCTGCTCGGGCTCGACCTCGGCGCCGACGACTACATGACCAAGCCGTACAGCCCGCGCGAGCTGATGGCCCGCGTGCGCACGCTGCTGCGCCGCACCGGCAGGGCGCCGGAGACGGGCCGGCTGTTCCGGGCGGGTGACCTGGTCGTCGACCCGGTCAGGCACACCGTCACCGTGGCGGGCACGCCGGTCGACTGCACGCTCGCGGAGTTCCGGATCGTCGAGACGCTGGCCGCCGAGCCGGAACGGGTGTTCACCAGGAAGCAGCTGCTGGAGCGCGTCCACGGCTTCGACCGGTTCATCACCGAGCGCACGGTCGACGTGCACGTGATGAACCTGCGCAAGAAGATCGAGCCCGACCCGCGCCGCCCGTCCCGGCTGCTGACCGTGTACGGCGTCGGCTACAAGCTGACCCAGGCATGAGGTCGCTGTTCGTCCGGCTGCTCACCAGCTCGGCCGTCGTGGCGGTCTGCTCGATCACGGCGACGGCGTGGCTGGCCGCCAACAGCACCTCCGGCGCGATCCAGCGCGAGCAGGGCCAGACGCTGGCCAGCGACGCCCAGATCAACAACAGCCTGCTCGGTTACGCCTCCCGCCATCCCGACTGGTCCGGCGTCGCCGCCACCGTACGCGACCTCGCCGCCGCCAACAGCCGCCGCGTCGCGCTGACCACCGAGAAGGGCGCCCTCATCGCGGACTCGGCGGCCGCCGGGACCCCGCTGCCCGCCCGGGTGTCGGCCGTCGTCGATCCGCTGGCCGTGGACGTGACCCTGGTGCCGGGGGCGGCCGAGGACCGGATCGATCCGCGTGCGGTGGGCCCCTTCCTGCTGCCCGACCGTGACCGGGCCCGGCTGGGGAAGGCCGCCGACGCCTACGCCGCCTGCATGAGACGCACCGGGCAGCCCGTCCGGACGAGCGTCTCCCACACCGGCCGGCCCTCCGTGACGACGACCGGCGAGGGCGTCCCGCAGGAGCCGAGCCCGGCCCCGGCGGTGACGGCCCCCTGCGACGCGGTCACCTTCAACACGCCGACGCGCACCGAGAGGGCCGCGTTGAAGCAGCTCAACGTGCTGGTCGGCAGATGCCTGAAGGGCAAGGGCGCGGAACGCGGCTCGGTCGGCCTCGACCTCACCTGGGTTCCCAAGGAGAAGCGGCCGGCGTCCTCGGAGGCCGAGCCCGGCCAGACGATCTCGTCCTGCATCGTCGCCGCCCGCAAGGAACAGCTCGACCCCTACGTCGCCCCCGCCGCCTACCTGTACATCGGATCCCCGGCCGAGGCCGCCGGCCCGCGCATCCCGCTGCCCTCGATCGCCGGCGCCGCCCTCCTCGTGCTCGTGCTGACCGTCGGCGTCAGCGTCATGGCGGCCAGGCGCCTGGTCGGCCCGGTCAACGCGCTCACCCACGCCGCCCGGCGGATGCGCGACGGGGACAGCTCCGCCCGCGTCCAGGTCAGGACGACCGGCGAGATCAGCGAGCTGGCCACGGCGTTCAACGAGATGTCCGAGCACCTCCAGCGCATGGAGGAGCAGCGCAAGGCGATGGTCAGCGACGTCTCCCACGAGCTGCGCACCCCGCTGAGCAACCTCAGGGGCTGGCTGGAGGCGGCACAGGACGGCGTCGCCGAGCTGGACCCCGCGCTGATCGCCTCCCTGGTCGAGGAGCTCCTGCTGCTGCAGCACATCGTGGACGACCTCCAGGACCTCGCCCTCGCCGACGCGGGCAAGCTGCGCCTGCACCTCGAACCCGTGCACCTCGGCGACCTCCTCGACCAGGTGGCCACCGCCCACCGAGGCCGCGCCGAGGCCGCCGGGCTCACCCTGACCACCGGCATCATCGGCGCCCCCACCCTGACCGCCGACCCCGTACGACTCCGCCAGGCCATCGGCAACCTCGTCACCAACTCCCTGCGCTACACGCCGGCCGGCGGGCACATCACGCTGGCCGCCCGCCAGGACGGCGACCACGTGGTCATCGAGGTGACCGACACGGGGATCGGCATCCGCGCCGAGCACCTGCCGCACGTCTTCGACCGGTTCTGGCGGGCGGAGAAGTCCCGCAACCGCCGCACCGGCGGCAGCGGCCTCGGCCTCGCGATCGTCCGCGACCTGGCCGAGGCGCACGGCGGCACCGCCACGGCCGCCAGCACCCCGGGCGTCCGCACCACCTTCACCTTGCGCCTTCCGGCACGACCGTGATCCTGTGAGGACACGTCCTAGGGTGACGGGGATGACGGGATCGGCGGTGGGCGTGCGCACGCAGGAGCAGATGCGGCAGCGGAACCTGAGCGAGGTGCTGCGGCGCGTCCACAACGAGGGGGCGGTGTCACGCGCCGCGCTCGGCCGCCGGATGGGCCTCAACCGCAGCACCATCATGGACCTGACCGCCGAACTCGCCGCGGCCGGGCTCGTCCGCGAGGGCGTGCCGGCCGGGCGGGGGCGGGCGGGGCGGCCGTCCATCGTCGTCATGCCCGAGCAGGGCACGGTGTACGGGCTGGCTTTCGACGTCGCCGTGGACCGGCTGGTCGCGGCCCGCGTCGGGCTGGGCGGCCGGGTCCTCGACCGCAGGGAGGCCGTCCGCGCCCGCGCCGGGGTCGACCTGGAGGACGTCGTCGGGGTCCTGGCCGCGTTCGGCCGCGAGCTGGTCGCCGGGGCCGGGCCGGGCTCGTTGTGCGTGGGGGTGGGCGCCTCGTACTGCGGGCTGATCAGGCGGACCGACGGCACCGTGCGGTACGGGCCGCACCTCGGCTGGGTGGACCAGGCGTTCGGCGCGGAACTCGGCGCCGGGCTCGGCCTCGGGCTGCCCGTCGAGGTGGGCAACGAGGCGCACATGGGGGCGATCGCCGAGCACGTGCGCGGCGCGGGACGTGACACCGACAACCTCGTCTACCTGCACGGGGACGTCGGCGTCGGCGGCGGGATCATCGTCGGCGGCGAACTCCTGGACGGCGACACGGGCTACGGCTGCGAGCTCGGGCACATGCTGGTCAACCCGTTCGACGGCCGGCCCTGCCTGTGCGGGTCGCGCGGCTGCCTGGAGGCCGAGGTGGGGGAGGAGGCGCTGCTCGACTACGCGGGACGGTCCGGCGAGCTCGTCGGCCGCGACGGCATCCGGTCCGTCGTCGCCCTCGCCCGCGCCGGTGACGCCAGGGCGCGGGACGCCCTCGACCGCGTCGGCGACTGGCTCGGCGTCGGCGTCGTCAACCTCATCAACCTGTTCAATCCGGCGCTCGTGGTCTTCGGCGGGATGCTGCGCGACGTCTATCCGGGCGCCGAGCCGCGCGTCCGTGCCCGGATCGACGCGCACGTGCTGCCGGTGTCGCGGGAACGGGTCCGCCTGGCCGTGACGGCCCTGGGCGACGACACCACGCTCGCCGGAGCCGCCGAACTCGCCTTCGCCGGTCTCCTGGACAACCCCCTCACCACCTTGGCGGCCCTTCGCTGAGACGGCCGTCCCTCGATCGCGGCGGGCGCACGCGCCCCCGGTTCGATCCGCGGGCCCGGGGGCGTGCGTCTCACGGGGTCAGGCGTAGAGGAAGTAGTAGCTGTACTTGCTCTCCCACTGGCATGAATAGTCGTCCCACCAGTTCTGGTCGACGCCCTGGGTGCCGATCCGCTCGCACTCCGCGTGCTCCCTGAAGACGCCCGCCAGTTTCTCGGCGTTCGCCGGGGCGGCGCCGATCGTCAGCGACACTCCAAGGACCATGACGGCCGAGACGAGAACAGCGCGTGCCTTTCGCATTCGTCCTCCTGCGACTGGGGAGATCATGTCGGTGGACATTATCACTCACGGCTCCGGTGGGATTGTCGCGGCGGAATCACCGGCCGCCGGGTCATGAAACTTTCATCGGCGTGAAAGACGCCGTGGGGGTGTATCCGACCGGCTGTGCATGCCATGGATGATCTGGGGCCGTCTCCGTGCCTTACGGCCCCAAAGTACGATTTATGCCGCTTTCCCGTTCTAAGGGAAACGAAACTTCGAAAACTTTGACCATTGTCGCGTAAGTGTCATATCGTCTCCCCGCCCATATCGATGTGAGCCGCGACACTCGAACAGGACGTTGTTCTCACAGGCGCTACAGGTCGGCGTGCTCATCACGGCCGCCCTGCCATCGAACGAGACACGGACGGCCACCCGGGAAGCGGCGACCATCCGACCAACCGGAGTCGCACCATGCAAGCTCGAATCCGCACGGCCGCCGTCGGCTTGGCGATGACCGTGCTGGCCGCCGTCGGTGTGCCGGCGGCCTTCGCGCCGCCGGCACACGCGACGCAGACGATCACCGACATCGCCTACGCGCCCGCGCAACCGGCCGGCAGCAGAGGGCATCTGCTGGATCTCTACCTGCCCGCCACCGGCATCACGCCCCGGCCCCTGATCATCTGGCACACCGGCTCGGCGTGGAGCAGCGACGACGGCAAAGCCGGCGCGGACGCCATCGCCGCGATCTTCAACCCGCTGGGCTTCGCGGTGGCCGGCGTCAGCGTCCGCTCCAGCGCCCAGGCGATCTTCCCGGCCCAGGTGCACGACATCAAGGCGGCGATCCGCTGGCTGCGCGCGAACGCCGCCACGTACCAGCTCGATCCCAACCGATTCGCGATCATGGGCGACTCCTCGGGCGGCTGGCTGACGGAGATGGCCACGCTGTCCGGCGGCGTGTCGGCGCTGGAGGGCGCCATCGGCACGACCGGCGTCTCCAGCGCCGTCCAGACGGGGCTCGCCTTCTACAGCCCCACCGACTTCCTGCAGATGAACGCGCAGAACCTGCCGACCGGCGGGCTGGACCACAACTCGCCCGCCTCGCCGGAGTCCCTGCTGGTCGGCTGTCCCATCCAGACCTGCCCGGCCACCGTGGCCCAGGCCAACCCGATGACGTACGTCGACGCCAACGACCCGCCGCTGATGTTCCTGCACGGCCAGGCCGACTTCCTGGTGCCGCACGGCCAGAGCGTGCTGCTCTACAACAAGATCAAGGCTCAGTGCGGGTCGGCCACCTTCGTCTCGGTGCCCGGCGCCGACCACATGATGCCGCAGGTCATGGACCCCGCCCATTACGGCACGCAGACCGTCCGCACCACCAAGAACTGCGGCGAGACCGTCGGCACCGGCACCCTCGACCCCACCTGGCCCAACTTCACGACCTTCCTGCGCGGCGGGCTCAGGATGGGCACCTCCTGCGAGGTCACCTACGCCACCGAGGTCTGGAACGGCGCCTTCAACGGCAGCCTGACCATCAGGAACACCGGCACGACCCCCATCTACGGCTGGACCGCCACGTGGGCCTGGTCGGGCAACCAGCTGATCACCAACGCCTGGAACGCCACGGTGACCCAGACCGGCACGCAGGTGACCGCCCGCGACGCCGGCACCAACACCTACATCGGCCCCGGCTCCAGCCAGAGCCTCGGCTTCTCGGCGTCCGTCACCGGGACGAACGACATTCCCGCCCAGTTCAAGCTCAACAACCTGGTCTGCACGAGAGTGCCCGCCTGAGACGACCCGGGTTCCGCCGCCGTGGATTCCCGAATTTTATTCGGCGAATCCGCGGCGGGAAGCTGAATAGCGGCTTTCCCTTATTGCGCCACGTTCCGTCGAACCTCGGTCACGGAAGGTCGCGGATCACCTTATTGCGTTATTCGACAGGCCGCCCCTATCCTTACCCGGGACGGCCCGCCGGCTCATTTACCGTCGTATTCACCGACCGGCCGGGGGCCATGTGACTCCTCGGAAATAAATCGGATAAGCGCTTTTCCCTGTCGCGGGCCGTTGTCCGGGATTCGTCGATGAGTTAGGGGGCGTGTGCGTACACCCAACATGTTCGTCAGGAGCCTGGGCGTTTACGTGCCTGACAGCGTGAGCGTCGAGCAGGCCGTCCGCGAAGGCTGGTACCCGGCCGCGGACGCCGAGAGGTACCGGCAGCTCGGCGCGGCGGTGGCCGGCGACATGCCGGCGCCGGAGATGGCGCGGCTCGCGGTCCTGGACGCCTACGAGCGGTGGGGCGAGTCCTCCCCGCGCGATCTGGACCTGCTGCTCTACCCGTCGGTCTGGCACCAGGGCCCCAACGGCTGGCAGCCCCAGCACTACCTGCAGATGCACCTCCTCGGCGGCGGCGTGCCGGCGCACGAGATCCGCAGCGGCTGCGTCGGGATGATCAGCTCGCTGGAGCTGGCGGCGAGCTACCTCCAGGCCGCCGCGGACCGGGAGACGGCCATGGTGGTCTCCGCCGACAACCACGGCACTCCGCTGGTGGACCGCTGGCGGATGACCCCCGGGGCGCTGATCGGCGACGCCGCGGCCGCGCTCGTCCTCGGCAAGGACTACGGCATGGCCGAGCTGCTGTCGGTGAACATGACGGTGATCCCCGAGGCCGACGCGGTCAACGACGGCGCCTACCCGCTCTTCCCCCCGGACGCCACCGTCGGCAGGGGGCTGAGCTTCGGGGACCGGCACGAGGAGTTCCGGCAGCGGCTGCTCAAGGCGCAGGGCACCGGCATCCACCTGACGATCCAGAAGACGATGATGCAGCAGGTCGAGCAGACCCTGGACGAGGCCGGGATCGGCTTCGCCGACATCACCCGGGTGGCCTTCCCGCACGGCCGCCGCGAGGACCTGGACGGGCAGATGTCCTGGCTGGGCATCGACGAGGACCAGACGACCTGGGACTACGGCCGGCGCGTCGGCCACTGCGGCGCGGTCGACCAGTTCATCGCCTTCGAGCACCTGATCTCGACCGGCGGGCTCGTGCCCGGCGACCACCTGCTCATGGTCGGCTTCGGCTCCGGCACGTCGGTCGCCGCGGCGGCGTTCCGGATCCTGTCCACCGCTCCCGTCACGAGAGGAGCACGCGCGTGAGCGACGACCTCACCCGGCGGCTGGTCGAGTTCGTCCAGGACAACCTCGTCCTGGACGGCGACGACGTCAAGGTCGACGAGACGACCCCGCTCCTGGTGTCGGGCCTCCTGGACTCCCTGCGCACGGCGCGGCTGCTGAACTTCCTCAGGAAGGACGTCGGCGTCCGGGTCACCGCCGCCATGCTCGACCCCGAGAACTTCAGGGACGTCGCGACCATCGTGACGATGGTCAGAGAACTCCGATCCGCTTAGCCGGGACGAGGACGGAAGTCATGCGGTACGCGGACACCTACATCGGCGGCGTGGGAACCTACCTGCCCAGGACCGTCGTCAGCGTCGAGAAGGCCGTCGCCAAGGGCTGGTACCCGGCGGAGGACGCCGAGCTGCACAACCTGGCGGGGACGGTGGTCGCCGGCGACGTGCCGGCTCCGGAGATGGCCCTGCACGCGGCGCGCAGCGCGATCAAGCGCAGCGGCCGGGCGCCGGGCGACCTCGATCTCCTCCTGTACGCCTCGACCTGGCACCAGGGCCCGGACGGCTGGCCCCCGCACTCCTACCTGCAACGTCATCTCGTCGGCGGAGACGTGCTGGCCACCGAGATCCGGCAGGGCTGCAACGGCATGTTCATCGCCCTGGAACTGGCGGCCGGTCACCTGGCCGCCGCGCCCGGCAGGCAGGCCGCCCTGCTGGTCGCCGCCGACAACTACGGCACCCCGCTGATGGACCGGTGGCGGATGGGCCCCGGCTACATCGGCGGGGACGCCGCCGCCGCGCTCGTCCTCACCAAGGACCACGGGTTCGCCCGCCTGGCGTCGGTCTGCACGACGACGGTGGCCGAGGCCGAGGAGCTGCACCGGGGCAGCGAACCGCTGTTCCCGCCGGGCGTCACGGTCGGGCGCCGGATGAGCTTCGCGGCCCGCAACGAGCAGTTCCGGCAGCAGGTCATGCCCAAGGGCGAGGCCGGCGCGGCGTTGTTCACCATCCAGCGGGCGCTGATGGAGATCGTCGAGCGCGTGCTGGACGAGAGCGGGATCGAGGCCCGCGACCTGACCCGCGTGGCGTTCATGAACTACTCCGAGGAGATCGTCGAACAGCGGTGCATGGCCGTGGTCGACCTGCCCATGTCCCGCTCCACCTGGGACTACGGCCGCACCATCGGCCACTGCGGGGCCGGCGACCAGGTCCTCTCCCTCGACCACCTGCTCACGACCGG
Organism: Nonomuraea sp. NPDC004702; assembly: GCF_053601695.1. Taxonomy (NCBI): domain Bacteria; kingdom Bacillati; phylum Actinomycetota; class Actinomycetes; order Streptosporangiales; family Streptosporangiaceae; genus Nonomuraea; species Nonomuraea sp. NPDC004702. The sequence continues at coordinate 68,884 of NZ_JBSGCE010000041.1, read as the reverse complement.
GCAGCTGGGCCCCGGCGACCACCTGCTCATGCTCGGCACCGGGCCAGGGGTGACCGTCTCCGGGGCCGTGCTCGAAATTCTCGAAACTCCTCATTGGGCCTGACATCGAAGGGAAACGAACGCAGATGGTCGACACTCCGCGCGGAGCCCGGGTGGAACCAGTCGCGGTGGTCGGGATCGGATGCCGTCTCCCCGGCGACGTCCACTCACCGGACGAGTTCTGGGACCTGCTGTGCGCCGGCCGCAACACGACCGGGCCGCTGCCCGCCGAACGCTGGCGCCGCTACGAGACCCGCAGCCCCGAACACGCCGCCGCGCTGCGCGACGCCGTACGGCACGGCAGCTTCCTGAGCGACATCGAGGGCTTCGACGCGGAGTTCTTCGGCCTGTCGCCGCGCGAGGCCGAGCTGATGGACCCGCAGCAGCGCATCCTCATGGAGACCGCCTGGGAGGCCCTGGAGCACGCCGGGCTGCCGCCGCACGAGCTGGCCGGGACCGACGCCGGGGTGTTCGTCGGCGTCTGCACAGCCGACTACGGCGGCCGGCTGCTGGAGGACCTGCCCCAGATCGAGGCGTGGACCGGGATCGGCGCCGCGACCTGCGCCGTGGCCAACCGCATCTCCTACTCCCTCGACCTGCGCGGCCCCAGCATGGCGATCGACACCGCCTGCTCGGCGTCGCTGGTCGCGCTGCACCTGGCCGCGCAGAGCCTGCGGCTCGGCGAGAGCGACGTCGCCCTCGCCGGCGGCGTCAACCTGCTGGTCACCCCCGGCCAGACGCTCACGCTGGGCACCGCCGGCGCCCTGGCGCCCGACGGGCGGTCGAAGTCGTTCGACGCGGCGGCCGACGGCTACGGCCGCGGCGAGGGCTGCGGCGTGGTCGTGCTCAAGCGCCTGTCGGACGCGCAGCGCGACGGTGACCGCGTGCTCGCGCTGGTCATCGGCAGCGCCGTGAACCAGGACGGCCACACCAACGGCATCATGGCGCCGTGCGGCGAGGCCCAGGAGCACGTGATGGCCCGGGCCTGCAGGCAGGCGGGCGTCGCGCCGTCCACCGTCGACTACGTCGAGGCGCACGGCACCGGCACCCGGCTCGGCGACCCGCTGGAGGCGGGCGCGCTGTCCTCGGTGTACGGCGCGGGGCGGCCCGCCGGCGACCCGTGCCTGATCGGCTCGGTCAAGTCCAACATCGGCCACCTCGAAGGCGCCGCCGGCATCGCCGGCGTCATCAAGGCGGTGCTCGCCCTCGACCGCGGGGAGATCCCGCCGAGCGTGCTGTCCGCCCTCAACCCGGCCGTCCCGTGGGAGTCCTCGGGCCTGCGCGTGGTGACGCGGCGATCGTCCTGGCCGGAGCGCGACCACCCGCGCCGGGCGGGCGTCTCCAGCTTCGGGTACGGGGGCACGGTCGCGCACATCGTGCTCGAACAGGCCCCGCCGGCCCGGCACGCGCCCGCGCAGGAGGAGGCGCCTCCCCGCGCGGAGCGGCTGTTCCCGCTGTCGGCCGCGTCGGAGCAGGCACTGCGGCAGTACGCGGGCCGGCTCGCCGATCACCTCGGGACGGGCGTCGACCCGGCGTCGGCGGGGCACACGCTGGCGCTGCGGCGCACCCATCTGGCCCGCCGCGCCGTCGTCATCGGGACGGACGGCGACGAGCTGGCGGCCCACCTGCGCAGGCTCGCCGACGACGTGCCGGCCGAGGCGGTGCTCACCGGGGACGTGCTGCCCGACCTCGGCCCCGGGCCGGTCTGGGTGTTCTCCGGGCAGGGCTGCCAGTGGCGCGGCATGGGGCGGGAGCTGCTGGCCGTGCCGGACTTCGCGTCCCTGGTCGACGAGGTGGAGCCGATCTTCGCCGAGGAGATCGGCTTCTCGCCGCGGCAGGTCCTGGCCGACGGCGACCTCGACACGATCGACCGCGTGCAGACCATGATCTTCGTGATGCAGCTGGGCCTCGCCCGGCTCTGGAACGCGTACGGAGTCGCGCCGCGGGCCGTCATCGGCCACTCCGTCGGCGAGATCGCGGCGGCGGTGACGGCCGGCGCGATGACCGCCGCCGACGGCGCCCGCCTGATCTGCCGCCGCTCGCGGCTGCTGCGGCAGGCCGAGGGCAAGGGGGCCATGGTGATGGTCGGCCTGTCCTTCGAGGAGGCGGCCGAGCGGCTGGCCGGGCGTACCGACCTGGTGGCCGCGATCTCGTCGTCGCCGGGCTCCACCGTGTTGTCCGGCGACGTCGCCGCGGTCGAGGCGGTGGTCGAGGACTGGCCGGCCGAGGGCATCGTGGTGCGGCGGGTGGCCTCGGACGTCGCCTTCCACAGCCCGCACATGGAACCGCTGGCCGTCGAGCTGGCCGCCGCCGTCGCCGATCTGTCGTTCGGCGCACCCAGCATCCCCATGTACACGACCGCGCTGGGCGACCCCCGGGCGACGCCCGTGCCGGACGGCGCGTACTGGGCGGCGAACCTCCGTGACCCCGTGCGGCTGACCGCGGCGACGACGGCCGCGGCGCAGGACGGCCACCGCGTGTTCCTGGAGATCTCCCCCCACCCGGTGGTCGCGCACTCCGTCACCGAGACGCTGTCGGAGAACGGGTTCGAGGACGTGTTCGTCGGCACCTCGCTGCGCCGGAACCAGCCGGAGCTGCCCGGCTTCCTGGCCGCGGTGGGCACGGCGCACTGTCACGGCGTCGAGGTGGACTGGAACCGGCTGCAGCCGTACGGCGGCCTCACCGACCTGCCTCCGTACGCCTGGCAGCACCGCCGCCACTGGCGCGAGGACTCCGGCGACGACGGCAACCGCGGGCACGACGTGCGCTCCCACACCCTGCTCGGCGCCGGGACCCGCCTCGCCGGCAGCCGGACCCGCGTGTGGCGGACCGGCCTGGAGGACGCCAACCGGCCCTACCCGGGCAGCCACACCCTCAACGGGATCGAGATCGTGCCCGCCGCCGTGCTGGTCAACACGTTCCTGCACGCCGCCGAGGACGAGGACGTCACGCTCACCGGCGTGGAGATGACGCATCCGCTGATGACCGCGGAACGCCGGCAGGTCCAGGTCGTGCACGAACCTCCGGCGATACGGCTCGCGGCCCGTACGCCGGCCGCCCCCGGCGAGCCGGAACCGGCCTGGCTGGTGCACGTCACCGCCGACGTGGCCGCTCCTGGCCAGGTCAAGCCCGACGTGCTGCCCGACGCCGGCGCTCTGACCCCGATCGACCCCACGTTCGTGCACCGGCGGCTGGCCGCCGTCGGCGTGCCCTCGACGGGGTTCGACTGGACGATCGAGACGCTGCTGGGCGGCGACGGCGCGCTGCGCGCCACCGTCCGGACCGGGGACGCCGAGAGCTGGGCCCCGGCGCTGGACGCGGCGATGTCCGTGGCGCCCTGCGTGTTCCCCGGCGACCCGGTGCTGCGCATGGTCGTGCGCATCGACGAGGTCGTGCTGACCGGCGCCCCGCCCGCGACCGTGGTCATCGACGCGGCCGTGGACCGGGCCGCCGACGACACCGTGCGGGCGCTGCTGGCCGACCCGGACGGCCGGGTGGTGGGACACCTCACGGGGCTGCGCTACCCGGTGATCGACGCGCCCGTCCCGGCCGAGGAGGAGCTGGGCGGGCCCGCGGAGTCGTTCGCCGGGCTGACGGCGGCGGGTCTGCGCGAGCACGTCCTGCCCGAGGTGCGCGCGGAGATCGCGGCCGTGATGCGGCTGGCCCCCGAGGACCTGGCGGTCCGTCGTCCCCTGGTCGAGCAGGGGCTGGACTCGGTGATGACGGTCATGGTCCGGCGGCGGCTGGACAAGCGCTTCGGCTGCCGTCTTCCCGCGACCCTGCTGTGGCAGCAGCCCACCATCGCCGCGATCGCGGACCGGCTGGTGGAGCTGCTCGCGGCGGCCAGGCCGGAGGCGGCGGCGGAGGCCGTACCGGAGGGCATGCCCGCGATCGGCGGGTGAGAGCGGCGCGGGCGGCCCGGCGGAGGATCTCCCCGGGCCGCCCGCGGCGTCCGGTCAGGAGCCCGCCGGCCGGCCGAGCCGGCGGAGCTGGTGGTCGAGGACGGCGGTCGCCTCGGCGATGCCCAGTTCCCCGACCAGCACCCCGTCGGCCAGCCCGCGCGCGAGCGCGAGCAGCACGTGCGCCTCGGCGCCCGCCTCGACGCCGGGGTCCGCGGCGGTGGCGGCCACGAGCGCGGCGATCTCGCGGTGCACCGCGTCGCCGCCCGCGCGGTACAGCTCGCGCACGTCGGGATCGTCGACGGCCCTGGCCAGGAACGCGTGCCCGGCGAGCAGCAGCACGGGAGCGCGCGAGCCCAGCTCGACGACGGCGAGCAGCGTGCGCCGCAGCGTGTCGGCCGGCCCGGCGGCCTCCCGCAGCGCCTCCCGGACATGGCCTTCGATCTCCTGCCTGAGCAGCTGCGCGCCGGCGCGCATCAGGTCGGCCTTCGCCCCGAAATAGTGCTGCACGAGCCCCTTGGAGACGCCGGCCTCCTGGGCGACCCCGCCGATGCTCACCCCGGCCAAGCCGTCACGGGCGCACAGCTTGAGCGCGGCATGGGCGATCTCGGCCCGCCGCGCCGCGTGGTCCACCTGCTTCGGCACGGCCCCCCTCTCTTTGCGATACGAGTGTATCGTGACGTTGTTGCGATACGATCGTATCGCGAAGGGCGAACGAAGGATCCCGCACGTGAACGATCTAGTGGAACCCAACATCGGAGCCGCGTTCCGCGCGCGGCGGCTCGGCCACTTCCGCGACGCCCCCGCCTTCGCGCGCTACCGCAACGCCTACGACGACGCCATGGCCCAGCTCCCCGAACCTGCCGAGATCCACGACGTGGTGACCGGCTTCGGATCCGTCCGGGTCTACCGTTTCGGCGGCGGCGGCGACGGCGTGCCGCTGCTCCTGCTGCCGGGGCGCACCTCGGCCACCCCGATGTGGGAGGCGAACCTGGCCGGCCTCGTCGCCCGGCGGCCGGTCTACACCGTCGACCTGCTCGGGGAGCCCGGCCTGTCGGTGCAGACCCGGGCGTTCGACGGCGCGGCGGACCAGGCGACCTGGCTGGCCGAACTGCTGGACCGGCTCGGCCTCGCCCGGGTGCACCTGGTCGGGGTGTCCATCGGCGGGTGGAGCGCCTTCCACCTGGCCCTGCGCGTGCCGGAGCGGATCGCCTCGGTGAGCGTGCTCGACCCCGCCAACCTGTTCGGCCGGATCACCTGGAAGGTCGTCGTCTTCTCGCTGGGCTCGGTGGTGCCGTTCTTCCCCGAGTCGTGGCGCAGGAAGCTGCTGAGCTGGATCTCCGGCGGGGCCGACGCCTCGGCCGACGAGCCCGTCGCCAACCTGATCTCGGCCGGGATGCGGGACTTCACCGCGTTCCTGCCGCCGCCTGCGTACCCCGCGGACGACCAGGTGGCCGGGCTCGGCGTGCCGGTGCTCGCGCTGATCGCCGGGCGCAGCATCATCCACAACCCGCGCAAGGCCGCCCTGCGGGCCCGCCGCCTGCTCGCCCGGGGCGTCGTCGAGTTGTGGCCGGACGCCTCCCACGCACTCAACGGCGAGTTCCCCGACCGCGTCAACACCCGGGTCCTCGCCTTCGCCGACGAGGTCGACCGCGCTGACGACACTGCCGGAGACACTGCCGGCGGCACGCCCTGACGCCACGGGCCGGGGCTTGTCAGCCGGGCTGCTCGCGGATCTCCCTGGTGGCCGAGCGGTAGGCGCGGGCGACCCCGGCGAGCAGGCCCAGCATCAGCGGCACCTGATCCTGCGTGAACTGCCCGCGGATCTGCTCCAGGTGCCGCTCGGAGGTGACGCGGGTGGCGTGGTACTCGGCCATGCCGCCCTCCAGCAGCTCAACCGTGACCATGCGCCGGTCGCGCTCGCCGCGTACCCGCCGCACGTAGCCGGCCTTCTCCAGACGGTCGATGAGCCGGGTCGCGGACGCGGACGGGAGCCCCAGCTCCTCGGAGATCGCCCCCACCGGGAGGGGGCCGCGCATCTCCAGCAGGATGAGCGCGGCCACGTCCACGTGGTGCACGCCGAGCCGGTCGGCGATCGCCTCGATGTGCAGCATGACCGCGATCAGGAACTCGCGGTAGACGTCCGCTTCTGGGTGGTTGTCGGTCACTCGCCCCAATGTACTTCACAGCGATGTATCTTTGAATCGAAGTAACTTCGTTTTGGAGATAAAATGGACGTTGTTGTCATCGGCGCCGGCGTGGGCGGCCTGGCCGTCGCGCGCAGCCTGCTCGCCGCCGGTCACCAGGTGCGGATCTACGAACAGGCCACCGCCATGCGCACCGGCGGCGCCGGGCTGAGCATCTTCAGCAACGGCGCCGCGGTGCTGCACGACCTCGGTGTCACCCTTGACGGCGTCGGCGGCCGGTTCGACCGGATCGACGCGCTGACCGCGGACGGCCGGCTGCGGCTCACCTCCGACATGGCCCACGCGGCCACGCTCTACGGTTTCCCGAACAAGTCGGTCTCCCGCCGTCTCCTGCTGGAACGGCTGGCCGACGGGCTGCCCGGCGACCTGATCCGCTACGGCACGGCCTGCCGGACCGTGACCCAGGACGGCGACCGGGTGACCGCGACCTTCGAGGACGGCTCGACGGCCACCGGCGACCTGCTGATCGGCGCCGACGGCCACCACTCGGTCGTCCGGCGCGCGTTGTGGGGCGACGTCCCCATCCGGACGGCCACGTTCGGCACCTGGCAGGCATTGAGCCGGATCGACATCGACCTCGCCCGCACCCATCTGCACCTCATGATCACCGGTAAGGAGGGCGCCTGCGGGATCATCCCCGCCGGTGACGGCAAGCTCCAATGGTGGTTCGACGTGCGCTGGGCTCCCGGCGAGCCGCGTCCGGCCGCGCCTTTGGCCGAGCTGCGGCGCCGCTTCGGCCATTGGGCGTCGCCCGTCCCCGAGCTGCTCGCCCAGGCGTCGGAGGCCGACCTCGACTTCTTCGGCCACCACTGGCAGAAGGTGCGCCGGGAGTGGGGCAAGGGCCGCGTCACCCTGCTCGGCGACGCCGCCCACCTCATGCCCCCCACCCTCGGACAGGGCGCCAACCAGACCCTGGAGGACGTGTGGGTGCTCGGCCGCGAGCTCGCCAAGGGCGGCGACCCGGCGCAACGGCTGCGCGCCTACGAACGAGCCCGCTACCCGCACGTCAACCTGGTGTCCAGGCTGGCCCGGCGCAGCCCGGCCAACTGGCGCATCCCCCCGTTCGTCGGCCGGATGGTCTCAGAGACGTCCCAGAGCGGGTTGCTCGCCCGCTTCAGCAACCGCCTCACCGCCGCCCTCGCCCACTGAGCGCGGGCACGCCGGGTCGCGGGCTCCGGCGCCGGTGGTAGGCGTAGGTGACGGCGGCGAGCAGCGGCCCCCACAGCAGGAGCGGAAGGTAGCAGACGGCGAAGATCGCGGCCTCCCAGCCGCCCGCCCGGCTGGGGAAGTCGGGCGGGATCGGCTCGCCGCGCATGGTCACCCCGGCGAGCTCGGTCACGAAGGCGGACGTCCACAGGACCGTCAGGAGCACGGCGCCCGACGCCGCCGGAACGACGGCGGCCGGCGTCGGCACCCTGCGGCCACGCAACCCGGGGACCCAGCGGGGGAACCGCTCACCCCACGCGGCCACCAGCCCGACGGCGGTGAACGCCGCCAGCTCCGACACGATCGACAGGAACACGACGTACAGCCGTTCACCGAGCCCGATCCCGCGGTCGAACGCCGCGGGCAACCGCCAGAGGCTGGACGGCAGCACGGTGAACGGCACGGCGTAGGCGGCGATCCGCGCCCAGCGGGGCACCCCGGCCACCGGCGCGTGGGCGGCCCGCCACGCCGTGCGCAGCCGCCCGCCGGTCACCGGCGATCCCGCGACTGCGGCGGCCACGGGGAGCGGCGCCGCGGCGCCGCGCGAACGATCAGTTCTCGTCATGGCGCTCACGCTAGGAACGACCGGGCCGCCCTGCCTCCCCCCGGCGGGGGAGTGCGGCCCCGGCGGCGTCGGCTAACGTCGGTCCACGTGAAACGCCCTCTCGCCCAGGCCGCGCGGGCCGGGGTCTACCAGCTCCTGGGCGCCGCGCTGCTGGCTCCGGTCGCCGCCGGGCTCGGCCTGCCGATCCTGGCCGAGCTGACGCCGGGCCGCCTGCTGGCGCTGTGGGCGGCGTGCCTGCCCGCCTCGGTGCTGCTCGCGCTGCTGCCGCTGACCCGCCGCCTGGAGGTGATCGCGCTGTCGGACCTGCTCGACGTGGACGTGCCCGAACGCGGTGACCGCCTCTACCTGGTGGCCCTGACCAGCCTGCACCTGTACGTCGGCGGGACGCTCAGCGCGGCCGTCCTGGCGTTGTCCCCCGGGCTGCTGCCGCGGGCCTGGCAGGCGGCGCCCGGCCAGGTGGCCGAGGTGCTGCTGCTCACCGCCGTCGTGCTGGCCGCGATGGTCGCCGCCGGGCTCGGCCAGCGCTGGGTCGCGCGGCGGCTGCTGCGTTCCGAGCCGTCCCGGCTGATCGACGAGCTGGACCGCCGCCAGTCGCTCGCCCTGGAGCTGCACGACTCCGTCGGCCACGCACTCAGCGTCGTCCTGGTGCAGGCCATGGCGGCCGAGGCGGCGCTGCGCCGCGCCGCCCCCGAGCTCGCCGCCCAGTCGCTCGGCCACCTGACGACCACCGCCCGCAACGCCCAGCAGGAGCTCGACGTGCTGCTCGGCGTGCTCGACGACGGCGCGGCCGGCCGGACGCCCACCCTGGAGGCGCTCGGCACGCTCACCCGCGGCCTCGACGTCCGGGTCAGCGTCGGCCACCTCGGCAAGGTGTCGCCCGCGACCTCGCGGGCCGCGTTCGCGATCGCCAGGGAGGCGCTCACCAACGCCCTGCGGCACGGGCACGGCCCGGTCACGCTCGCCGTCGCCGTCGCCGAACAACTGACCCTGACCATGGACAACGCGACCCTGAGCAGGCTGGGGGAGCCGGGGCGCGGCCTGACCGGCATGCGCATGCGGGCCCGGCTCGCCGGGGGGACGTGCACCTGGGAGGAGGTGGGCGGAACGTGGCGCGTCCGGGCGAGCCTGCCGCTGTGATCCGGGTCGTCCTGGCCGACGACGAGCAGCTCATCCGCTCGGGCTGGGCGACCATGCTCTCCCTGCACGACGACATCGAGGTGACGGCCGAGGCCGCCGACGGACGAGCGGCGGTCACGGCCGGCGCCGGCGCGGACGTCGTGCTCATGGACATCCGCATGCCGGTCATGGACGGCCTGGCCGCGACCCGGGAGCTGGCCCGCCGCTCGCCGAGGACGCGCGTCGTCATGGTCACCACGTTCGAGAGCGACCAGCTCGTCTGGGGCGCCCTGCGCGCGGGAGCCGCCGGCTACGTGCTCAAACGCTCGCCCGCCGGCGAGCTGGTGGAGGCGGTCCGCCTGGTGCACCGGCGCGACGCGGTGCTCTTCCCCGACGCGCTGCGCCGCATCGCCGCGCCGCACGTGGGCAGCGCCCGCCGGCGCCTGCCCGTCGAGCCGACGCCGCGCGAGCTGGACGTCCTGCGGCACATCGCGCTCGGGCGAAGCAACGCGGAGATCGCCGCCGCGCTGCACGTCACCAGGGAGACGGTCAAGACGCACGTCGGCAACCTCCTGGACAAGCTCGGCGCCCGCGACCGCACCCAGGCGGCGGTGCTCGCCTACGAGCTCGGCCTCGTCGGCCCGGTCGGGGAATGATCCCTCCCAGGAGGGAGGTGGGGTACCGCATCCCGCTCAAGAGCGAGACGGGACTTCGCCCGCTCCGGCGATGTCCGGCAGGCCGCGGAAAACCAGGATTGGGGAGGTCATCACCGCTAAGGAGTCAACGAGATGAACCCCCGCATCGCCTTCGTCGCCGCCCCCGTGCTCACCTTCACCTACGGCGTCCTCCGCATCCTGGACGGCCTCGACGGCAGCCGCGGTCCCGGCCTGGCCTGGACGACCGGGCACCTGGCCTTCATCGGCGCCCTGGCGTTCTTCGCCGTGACCTTCCACGAGATGCGCAGGCTGGCCGGCCGCGGCCGTCTGGCGACCGGGCTGGCCGTAGCTGGATATGTCGGCATCACCACGCTGATCGCCCAGTTCTCCATCGACATCGTCGTGGGATTCCGCTCGGCCGACCACGCCGCGATGGGCGTGCTCTTCGACCAGGTCCAGTCGGTTCCCGGGGTGCAGGAGGTGGTCTACGACTTCGGGCCGATGTTGTTCTTCGTCGCCCAGATCGGCCTGGTCCTCCAGCTCGCCGTCCAGCGTCGCGTCAAGCCGTGGACGCCCGTCCTGGTGGTCGCCGACGTCATGGTGCCGTTCGTGGAGAAGGACCTCATGCCGCTGGGCGCCGCCTGCCTGCTGGTCTCCTTCCTGGCGATGGCCCGGGTGTCGCGGGCGTCCCGGGCGGCCGACGGCCGGCACCGCGTGGCCGAGCCCGCCGTGCCGGCCGCCGTGTGACGCCTGGCGTTGCGCCCGCCGGCGCATGACGGGCATATAGTTCAAGAGCTGAAACAGTGTGGGCAGCGGGGGAGTCGTGGCGGAGCTGGAGATCGATTGGCCGGATCCCGAGGGCCAGGAGATCGTGGAACGCCTGTTCGCCGCGGACGCCGCCCTGCGGGCGCACTTCGACGAGACGGCCGCCGCGGTCGGGCTCACCGTGCCGCAGGCCCACACCCTGCTCCAGCTCGGGCAACCGCTGCGCATGGGCCAGATAGCCGGCCAGCTGCACTGCGAGCCCTCCCACGTGACCGGCATCGCGGACGCGCTCGAACAGTGCGGTTTCCTGCGCCGGGAGCCTGACCCCGCCGACCGGAGGGCCAAGCGGCTCGTGCTCACCGAGTCCGGCCAGGAGCTCCGCGGCCGCCTGCTGGCCCGCCTCTTCGAGCGGGCGCCGATCATCTCGGTGCTCGACGACGACCAGCGCACCGCGCTGCTGTCGCTGCTCCGTCTGGCCCAGTCGGCCGCCGGCCCGCGCCCCCGCCACTGACCTCCGGGCGATCGCCCCCCTCCTCCTCGCCCCTGCCACTGGCCTCCGGGCGATGGGCCACCCCCTCCTCCTCGCCGTCGCTGCGCCGACCCTTTGGTGCGTCGCGCAGAAAACTTCTGGTAGAACATACTTCAGTCACTGAAGTATTGAATGTTCTATCGCGGGGAGCTCGCGTTCATGTTCATCGCCATCGTCGTGCTGTCCCTCCTGCTGGCTCTCGCCTTCGCCGGCGCCGGCTTCCCCAAGCTCACCGGCAAGGACGCCATGGCGGCCCAGCTGGGCAAGCTCGGGGTGTCGGCCGGGCTCATGCGGGTCATCGGCGCGCTGGAGATCCTCGGAGCCGTGGGGCTGGTCGCCGGGCTGTGGGTCGAAGTCCTCGGGGTCGCGGCCGCGGCCGGCCTCGCGCTCCTCATGGCCGGCGCCGTCGCCACCCACCTCAGGGCCCGCGACGCCGCCAAGGACACCCTGCCGTCCCTGCTGCTGATGATCCTCAGCGCCGCCGCCTTCGCGCTCGGCCTGGCCGCCCTCTGACGCGAGCCCCGGGCCTCACCGTCCGGGGGCGGCGACGGGCAGGGTGAGGATCATGGTGAGACCGCCCCCGGGGGTCTCGTCGGGCACGAGCGTGCCGCCCATGGCCTCGGCGAGCCCGCGGGACAGGGCGAGCCCGAGCCCGACGCCGGAGTGGTTGTCGCGATCGCCGAGCCGCTGGAACGGCTGGAAGACGCGGTCGTGCGCCTCCGGCGGGATGCCGGGGCCGCGATCCATCACCCGGATCTCGACGTGGTCGCCGTGCCCGCTGGCGGTGACCAGCACGGTCCGGCCGGGCGGGCTGAAGCGCACGGCGTTGGCCATGAGGTTGACCAGGACGCGTTCCAGCAACGCGGGATCGGCCAGCACGTCGGGCAGCTCGACGGAGACGTCGCCTTCGACGCGGTCCCGCAGCGGGCCGAGATCGTCGATGGCGCGCGGCACGATCTCTTCGAGCGCCAGCGGCTGCGCGCTCACCCCGAGCACGCCGGCCTGCAGGCGGCTCATGTCCAGCAGGTTCGCCACCAGCCGGTCCAGCTTGTCCAGCGACTCCTTCGCGGTGGCGAGCAGCTCGGACCGGTCCTGTTCCGACCAGGCGACCTCGGTGCTGCCCAGGCTCTCGACGGCGGCCTTGGCGGAGGCGAGCGGCGTGCGCAGGTCGTGGCTGACGGCGGCCAGCAGCGCGGTGCGCATCCGGTCGGCCTCGGCGAGCGGGCGGGCGAGCTCGGCCTCCTGCTGGAGGCGTTCCTGGCGCAGCGCGACGGCGGTCTCGGCGGCGAACGCCTCCAGCACCGTGCGGTCGGCGGCCTCCAGCGGCTCGCCCCGGGCGGCCAGGACCAGTTCCTCGTCGATGACGACGTCGGTGTCGGACCGTCCCGGGCAGGTGGCGGGGGCGCCGCCGGAGGTCGCGACGATCCGCCAGGCGTCGGGGTCGGAGTGCTGGTCGGGCGCGCGCGCGGCCTCGGGCCGCCGTTCCAGCAGGGTGACGGAGGTCAGGCCGAAGGTCTCGCGCATGCGTTCCAGCAGCGAGGACACCGCGGCCTCGCCGCGCAGCACGTGACCGGCCATGGTGGACAGCAGCTCGGCGTCGGCGCCGGCCCGCGCGGCCTCCCTCGTCCGGCGGGCGGCGATGTCCACGATCGTGCTCACCGCCGCCGCCACCAGCACGAACACGACCAGCGCGAACAGGTTCTCCGGGGCGGCGATGGTGAACTCGCCCACCGGCGCGGTGAAGAACCAGTTGAGCAGCAGCGAACCGCCGACGGCCGCGGTGATGGCCGGCCACATGCCGCCCACCAGGGCCACCCCGACGGTCAGGCACAGGAAGAACAGGATCTCGCTGGGCAGCGACAACATGTCCCGGAACGGCGCCAGCGCGGCCGTCAGCAGCGGCATCCCGGCCACCGCCAGGGCCCAGCCGCTCGCCCGCCGGGTGCGGGTGAGCGCGGCCCGCGTACGGGCGGGCCGGCGGCGTCCCTGCTTGGCCTCCTCGTGCGTGATCATGTGGACGTCGATCGAGCCGGACCGGGCGGTGGTCTCCACGCCGACGCCCCGGGAGAAGATCTGCGCGAACCGCCCCCTGCGCGAGGCGCCGAGGACGAGCTGGGTGGCGTTGACGCCGCGCGCGAAGTCGAGCAGCGCCCGCGGGACGTCGTCGCCGACGACCTGGTGGTAGCTGCCGCCCATGTCCTCCACCAGCGTGCGCTGGCGGGCCAGGCTGGCCGGGTCGGCGCCGGCCAGCCCGTCGGCGCTGGTGACGTGCACCGCGAGCAGGTCGGCGCCCTTGGTGCGGGCGGCGATGCGGGCGGCCCGGCGGACCAGCGTGTCGCCCTCGGGGCCGCCGGTCAGGGCGACCACCACCCGCTCGCGGGTCTCCCAGGTGGTGGCGATGCCGTGGTCGGCGCGGTAGCGGTCGAGCTGGTCGTCCACCTTGCCGGCCACCCACAGCAGCGCGAGTTCGCGCAGCGCGGTGAGGTTGCCGACGCGGAAGTAGTTGGACATGGCGGCGCTGACCTTCTCCGGCGCGTACACGTTGCCGTGCGCCATGCGGCGGCGCAGCGCCTCCGGCGACATGTCCACCAGCTCGATCTGGTCGGCGCGGCGCACCACCTCGTCGGGCACGGTCTCGCGCTGCGGCACGCCGGTGATCTCCTGGACGACGTCGTTGACCGACTCCAGGTGCTGGATGTTCACCGTGGAGACGACGTCGATGCCGGCGTCCAGGATCTCGTCCACGTCCTGCCAGCGCTTGACGTTCTTCGAGCCGGGCACGTTGGTGTGGGCCAGCTCGTCGATCAGCGCCACCTTCGGCCGGCGGGCGATGACGGCGTCCACGTCCAGCTCGGTGAAGGTGGCCCCGCGGTGGACGACGGTCCGGCGCGGGATGATCTCCAGGCCTTCCAGGAGGGCGGCGGTGCGGGGACGGCCGTGGGTCTCGACCAGGCCGACGACCACGTCCCGGCCGCGTTCCCGCGCGCGGCGGCCCTCGCCGAGCATCGCGTACGTCTTGCCGACCCCGGGCGCCGCCCCGAGGTAGACCCGAAGGCGGCCCCTGCTCATGAGCGGTCGAGCGCCAGGTTGAGTTCGAGCACGTTGACGGCCGGTTCGCCCATGAAGCCGACGGCCCGGCCGGTGGTGTGCTCCTTGATGAGCCGCTCGACCTCGGCCTGGCCGAGGCCGCGCTCCCTGGCCACCCGCCGCGCCTGGAGCTCGGCGTAGGCCACGGAGATGTGCGGGTCGAGCCCGGAGCCGCTGGCGGTGACCGCGTCGGCCGGGACCTTCGCCTCGGCCTCCCCCCGGACCGGGACGGTGCGCCCGGCCGCGTAGTCCTCACCCGGCTCGGCGCACTCCACCCGCCTGCCCTGATAGGTCGCGACGAACGGGGTGGCCGGGCACGCCTGGTTGACGCTGACGGCCCGGTCGGGGAAGACCTTGAGCACCGCGCCGACCCCGTCCGGGGTGCAGTACGGGCGGGCGCCGCTGACGCCCTCCAGCTCGCCGGCCGCCCTGGAACGGGCGCAGACCTGGGTGAGCAGCGACTGCCGGCCCTCCTGGCCGGCGACCGGCAGCGTGTCCACGACGTCCTCGGGGCCCAGGTTGCTCGCGCCGGACGAGGTCGGGTCGTAGCCGTCGCCCGCCGCCGACGGGCGGGACTGGAAGTACTTCCTGATCGGCCTGCCGTCGGCGTCGGTGAAGGACTGGCCGATGAGCGCGCTGCCCACGGCCCTGCCGTCCTTCTCGACGAGCGAGCCGTTGGCGTGCCCGTTGAACAGGGCCTGGGCGACCCCGGTGGTGACCAGCGGATAGACGATGCCGAGCAGCGCGGTCAGGACGGCGACGGCGCGCAGGGCGGCGAGGTGCTGGCGGACCCAGCTTGGCAGGCGTTCCATTTATGACATCCCCGGAAGGAACTGGATCAGCAGGTCGATGAGCTTGATGCCGATGAAGGGGGCGACGATGCCGCCCAGGCCGTAGACGTACAGGTTGCGCGAGAGCAGCTTGGACGCGCTGGACGGCCGGTACCGGACGCCTCTGAGCGCCAGCGGGATCAGCGCGACGATGACCAGCGCGTTGAAGATCACCGCGGCCAGGATGGCGGACTGGGGGCTGGACAGGCGCATGACGTTGAGCGCGTCCAGGCCCGGGTAGACGGCCGCGAACATGGCCGGGATGATCGCGAAGTACTTCGCGATGTCGTTGGCGATCGAGAACGTGGTCAGCGCGCCGCGCGTGATCAGCAACTGCTTGCCGATCTCGACGATCTCGATGAGCTTGGTCGGGTTGGAGTCCAGGTCGACCATGTTCCCGGCCTCCTTGGCGGCCGAGGTGCCGGTGTTCATGGCCACGCCGACGTCCGACTGGGCCAGGGCGGGGGCGTCGTTGGTGCCGTCGCCGGTCATCGCGACCAGGCGGCCGCCCTCCTGCTCCTTCCTGATCAGGGCCAGCTTGTCCTCGGGGGTGGCCTCGGCCAGGAAGTCGTCCACGCCGGCCTCGTCGGCGATGGCCTTGGCGGTGAGCGGGTTGTCGCCGGTGATCATGACGGTGCGGATGCCCATGCGGCGCATCTCGTCGAAGCGTTCGCGCATGCCCTGCTTGACGACGTCCTTGAGGTGGATGACGCCGAGCACGCGGCCCCGCTCGGCCACGACCAGCGGGGTGCCGCCGGAGGCGGAGATGCCGTCCACGATGTGGCCGACGTCGTCGGTGGGGTGGCCGCCGTTGTCGCGCACCCACTTCATGACCGCGGTGGCCGCGCCCTTGCGGACCTCGCGGCCGTCCAGGTTCACGCCGGACATGCGGGTCTGGGCGGTGAACTGCACCCATTCGGCGCCGTGGATCTCGCGCTCGCGCAGGCCGTACCGCTCCTTGGCGAACACCACGACCGAGCGGCCCTCGGGGGTCTCGTCGGCGAGGCTGGAGAGCTGGGCGGCCTCGGCGAGCTCGGCCTCGGTGATCCCGTCCACGGGGACGAACTCGGCCGCCTGCCGGTTGCCCAGCGTGATCGTGCCGGTCTTGTCCAGCAGCAGCGTGGACACGTCACCGGCCGCCTCGACCGCGCGGCCGGACATGGCCAGGACGTTGCGCTGCACCAGACGGTCCATGCCGGCGATGCCGATGGCCGACAGCAGCGCCCCGATCGTGGTGGGGATCAGGCAGACCAGCAGCGAGACCAGCACGATGCCGGTGACGCCGTTCGCGTCGAGCGCGAGCGAGTCGGGGACGCCGGGGTTGATCTGCTTGGAGTAGACGGCCAGCGGCTGCATGGTGACGGTGGCGACCAGGAAGACGATCGTCAGGGCGGCCAGCAGGATGTTGAGCGCGATCTCGTTGGGCGTCTTCTGCCGGTTGGCGCCCTCGACCAGGGCGATCATGCGGTCGACGAAGCTCTCGCCGGGCTTCTGGGTGATCCGGACGACGATCCGGTCGGAGAGCACCTTCGTGCCGCCGGTCACCGCCGAGCGGTCGCCGCCCGACTCGCGGATGACGGGCGCGGACTCGCCGGTGATGGCCGACTCGTCCACCGAGGCGATGCCCTCGACCACGTCGCCGTCGCCGGGGATGACCTCGCCGGCCTCGACCACCACCAGGTCGCCCTGCCGCAGCTCGGGCGCGCCGACCGTGTCCCACCCGCCCTCGGCGTCGCCGCGCAGGCGGCGGGCCCGGGTGTCGGTCTTGGCCTTGCGCAGCGTCGCCGCCTGCGCCTTGCCGCGCCCTTCCGCGACGGCCTCGGCCAGGTTGGCGAAGATTACGGTCAGCCACAGCCACACGACGGTCGCCCAGGCGAAGAACGACGGATCGACGATCGCCAGGACGGTGGTGAACACCGCGCCGACCTCGACGATCAGCATGACGGGGTTGCGCCACAGCGTGGCCGGGTTCAGCTTCCTGACCGCGTCGGGAAGGGACCTGACGAGCTGCCGGGGATCCAGCAGGCCGCCGCCCACGCGGCCGTCCCGCCGTGCGGGGGAGGGTTTGTCCAGTACGGGGGTTGACATGTCAGGACAGTCCTTCTGCGATCGGGCCGAGCGCGAGTGCCGGGAGGAAGGTGAGGGCGACGAGGATCACCGTCACGCCGACGACCAGGCCGACGAACTGCGGCCGGTGCGTGGGCAGCGTGCCGGCGCCCTCGGGGACGGGCGACTGCGCCGCCAGCGAACCGGCCAGCGCCAGCACCAGGATGATCGGCAGGAACCGGCCGAAGGCCATGCACAGGCCGAGCGCCACGTCGTACCAGGGGGTGTTGACGGTGAGGCCGGCGAAGGCCGAGCCGTTGTTGTTGGAGGCGCTGGTGAAGGCGTACAGGACCTCCGACAGGCCGTGCGGGCCGCCGTTCAGCATGCTCGCGCGCCGCTCCGCCGAGCCCATCGCGAACGCGGTGCCGACCAGCACCAGGGCGGGGGTGACCAGGAAGTACAGGGAGGCGAGCTTGATCTCCCGGGCGCCGATGCGCTTGCCCAGGTACTCGGGGGTGCGGCCGACCATCAGGCCCGCCACGAACACCGTGATCACGGCGAGGATCAGCATGCCGTACAGGCCCGAGCCGACGCCGCCGGGCGCGACCTCGCCGAGCATCATGTTGACCATCGTCATCATGCCGCCGAACGGCGTGTAGGAGTCGTGGAAGGAGTTCACCGCCCCGGTGCTCGTGAGGGTGGTCGAGGCGGCGAAGGTGGCCGAGTTCGAGACGCCGAAGCGCAGCTCCTTGCCCTCCAGCGCCGCGCCGGCCGCCTGCGGCACGGTGGCGTTCCCGGACAGCTCGAAGACGTTGGTGAGCAGGACGCTCGCCAGGGCCAGCACGCCCATCACCGCGAGGATCGCGTACCCCTGCCGGACCTGGCCGACCAGCCGGCCGAAGGTGCGGGTGAGCGAGAACGGGATCACCAGGATCAGGAAGATCTCGAACCAGTTCGTCCAGCTCGTGGCGTTCTCGAACGGGTGGGCCGAGTTGGCGTTGTAGAAGCCGCCGCCGTTGGTGCCCAGTTCCTTGATGACCTCCTGGGAGGCGACCGGGCCGCCGGTGACGCCCTGCGTGCCGCCGGTCAGCGTGGTCACCTCGTGCACGCCGGAGAAGTTCTGCACCAGGCCGCCCGCCACCAGCACCAGCGCGCCGACGAAGGCGATCGGCAGCAGGATGCGCAGGGTGCCGCGGACCAGGTCCACCCAGAAGTTGCCGATCGTGCCGGACCTGCGGCGGGCGAACCCGCGGACCAGGGCCACCGCGACCGCCATGCCGACGGCCGCGGAGACGAAGTTCTGCACGGCCAGGGCGGCCATCTGGGTCAGGTGGCCCATCGTGGACTCGCCCGAGTACGCCTGCCAGTTGGTGTTGGTGACGAAGCTGATCGCGGTGTTCCAGGCGATGTGGCCGGTGACCGGCTCCATGCCGAGGCTCAGCGGCAGCTTGTCCTGCAGGCGCTGGAGGCCGTACACGACCAGGACCGAGACCACCGAGAAGGCCAGCACGCTGCGGGCGTAGACCGGCCAGCTCTGCTCGGTGTCGGCCCGCACTCCCAGCAGGCGGTAGATGCCGCGCTCGACGACGTTGTGCTTCGTCGTGGAGTAGACGCGGTGCATGTAGTCGCCGAACGGCTTGTGCACCAGGGCCAGCGCCGCGATCAGGGAGACGATGAAGATCATTCCGGCCAGGGTCGTACTCATCAGAACCGCTCCGGGAACAGCAGGGCCGCGATCATGAAGATCACCAGGCCGGCGACCACGATGAGACCAGTGGCGTTGACGGCGCTCACAGCCGCTCCACCGCCCGCACGACCAGCCCGAAGACCACGAAGATCGCGATCGTCAGGGCGACGAAGATGACGTCGGCCATCCCCACTCCTCAGTTCGATGATGAGATCACTGCCGCCCCTCGACGGGCGGCCGCAGATCCAGCAAACGCCGGAAAATGGGGTGTTTTGCCGTTCTTGACGGTTTCCATACGGCCGCCGCCCGAATCTTGACGGCCTCCCTACGCGGGCCGGTCCGGGTTCGGGAGGCTCGCGCGCGGCCCGGGCCGCGCTTCGGTCACGGCAGGAGGTCGCGCCAGCGTTCGGCCGACGCCAGGGCGTCCAGGCTGATCCGCTCCAGGAACGCGCCGCCCCTGGCCAGGCGCCGGCCCGCGGGCGTGTCGAGCCCGAGCGTCTGCCCCGCCGCCTTGGCGACCTCCGCCGCCGCGAGCGTCTGCCGGGCGCTGATCATCGTCGAGTGGTACCAGGCGTCGTCGTCGACCACGTAGACGTCGCGCCGTCGTTGCGGATCGCGTTCGCGCCTGATCAGGCCCTGCTGGGTCAGGTAGCCCACCGCCGTGGAGATCGAGGCGGGGCTCACCTTCAGGCCGCGCGCCAGCTCGGCCGCGGTGAGCCGGCCGTCCTCGCTCAGCCACAGGCCGATGAGCACGCGCGCCACCATCTTCGGCAGGCCCATCGCCACCGCCATCTCGACGGCTCCCTCTTCCGCCTCGAAGACCTGGCGGTCCCGGGGCTCGGCCGGACGCGCCGGGGCGCCGCGCCGCGCCCGCCGCGCCGTCGCCTGGTGCGCCCGCTCTGGACGGTAGTCGCCGGGGCCGCCGTTGCGGCCGACCTCGCGGCTGATCGTCGAGGTCGGCCGGTCGAGCCGCCTGGCGATCTCGGCGTAGGAGCGGCCTTCGGCGAGACCGGTCGCGATGCGCCTGCGGTCGTGCAGGGTCAATCTTCCTTCTGCCACGTCCTCACTATTGCGTTCGGCCACACACAATGCAACGTTTCATTGCATTCAGCTTCAGCGTCAATGTATCAATTTATCGCCTTTTAGCTGGGCTTATATGTTGCCGTTGATTGACACATTTTCTCAAAGCAACGTAGCTTTCAATTGTGATGAACACGTACTATCGTGACGAGTCGCGAGCCTTCGTCTCGGTGACGGGGCTGCGCAAGTCCTACGGCGCCCACCGCGTCCTGGACGGCATCGACCTGTCCATCCCCCAGGGCACCGTCTTCTCGCTGCTCGGCCCCAACGGCGCGGGCAAGACCACCACGGTGCAGATCCTCTCCACCCTGATCAAGGCCGACGCCGGCGAGCTCCGGGTCGCCGGGCACGACCTGTCCAGGGAACCCGACAAGGTGCGGGCCGCGATCGGCGTCACCGGCCAGTTCTCCGCGGTCGACGGCCTCCTCACCGGCGAGGAGAACCTGCGGCTCATGGCCGACCTGCTGCACCTCGGCCGCGCCGAGGGCCGCCGCCGAGCCGCCGAACTGCTGGAGCGCTTCGACCTCACCGACGCCGCGGGCAAGCTCGCGGCCGCCTACTCGGGCGGCATGCGCCGCCGGCTCGACCTCGCCATGACCATGGTCGGCACGCCCAGGCTCATCTTCCTCGACGAGCCCACCACGGGTCTGGACCCGCGCAGCCGCCGCACGATGTGGCAGATCGTCCGGGACCTCGTCCGGCAGGACGGCGTGACCATCTTCCTGACCACCCAGTACCTGGAGGAGGCCGACGAGCTCGCCGACCGCATCGCGCTGCTCAGCCAGGGCCGGCTGGTGGCCGAGGGCACCCCTGAGGAGCTCAAGCGCATGGTCCCCGGCAGCCACGTCGTCGTGCGCCTCGCCGACCCCGACGGCTACCGCAGGGCGGTCTCGCTGGTGGGGGCGAGCTCGCACGACGAGGAGTCCCTGACGGTGCAGATCCCCGACACCGGCGTCGGCGCGTTACGCGAGCTCCTTGAACTGCTCGACGCGCACGCCGTCGACGTCGCCGAACTGTCGATGCACACGCCCGGCCTGGACGACGTCTTCCTGGCCCTGACCGAGGAGTCCGCACGATGAGAGCGATCACCGACTCGGCGACGATGCTGCGCCGCCAGATCAGGCACATGTGGCGCTACCCCACGCTGATCCTCACCTACGCGGGCGTCCCCGTGGTGTTCCTGCTGCTGTTCGTCTACGTCCTCGGCGGCATCATGGGCGCCGGGATCGGCGGCGACCGCGCCGCCTACGTCGCCTACATCACTCCCGGCATCCTGATCATGACGATCGCCAGCGCCGCGCAGGGGACCGCGATCGCGGTGGCGATGGACATGACCGAGGGCATCGTCGCCCGGTTCAAGACCATGGCCATCGCCCGCGTCTCGGTCCTGACCGGGCACGTGCTCGGCGCGCTCGTGCAGAACTTCACCGCGATCGCCGCCGTGACGCTGACGGCCCTGCTGATCGGCTTCCGCCCCGCCGCCTCGGCGCTGGACTGGCTCGGGGTGGTGGGCGTGCTGGCCATGTTCACCTTCGCCATCACCTGGCTGTCGGCGGCGCTGGGCATGGTCACCAAGAACGTGGCCACGGCCAGCAACCTGCCGATGCCGCTGATGCTGCTGCCGTTCCTGGGCAGCGGCGTGGTGCCGCCGGAGTCGATGCCGGGCCCGTTGCGCTGGTTCGCCGAACACCAGCCGTTTACGCCGGTCATCGAAACCCTGCGCGCGCTGCTGGCCGGGCGGCCGGCGGGGCCCAGCCTCGCGGCGGCGGCACTGTGGAGCGCGGCCATCGCGCTGGGCGGGTACCTGTGGGCCCGCAGGCTCTACAACCGGTGAGGTTTCCCCTTGGCGCCGGTCTTCTCGCTGACGGACTCCTGGTAGAGGTCGGCGTAGGTGCGGGAGTCCTTGATCAGGCCGTCGGCGAAGGCGGCGACGTCCTCGCCGATGAGTTCCAGGACTCCCTTGCCGGCCGCGACGCCCTCCTCGAAGAAGTCGACGATGCCCGGCAGCAGGGACCCGTCGGTCAGCCCCACCGGCCCGACCTTGAAGAAGTACCGCTGCATCTCCTTGTAGACGATCTGGTAGTCGGGCGGCAGCGCCTTGACCCGCGCCAGGTGCGCCCGCCACTGCTTCTTGCCCTCGATGATGTCCTGGATGCCCACGTCAGCCTCCCAGCCGGCCCAGCTTCTTCGCGACGTTCCTGTTCAGCTGCTCGCGCCACCGGTCGCGGAAGCTGCGGCCCCCGGCCTCGCCGGCCAGGGCCGCGCAGAATCCCGCGATGTCGTCGCCCAGCACCTCGTGGATGTCCTGCCCGTCGGCCGCCGTCTCCTCCAGCAGCCCCAGAACGCCGTCGAAGATCGGCATCAGGTTCCGGCCGGTGAAGTCCGAGTAGTGAAAGAGATGACCTTTGATCTGGTCCCAGGCCGCCCGGTGGTCGGCCGGCAGTGCCGCGGCCCGGGCTTCGAACGCCTTGTAGTCCCTGGTGAGATCGCTGCCTGTGATGGTCTCCCAGAAGCTCATTTCCCGCCCTCCTTGAGCTTGTCGATCCGGGATGTGATGTACGCCCATTTCGCCCAGAAGGTCGCCAGTTCCGCGCGTCCCGCGTCGTTGAGCGCGTAGAACTTGCGCGGCGGCCCCTGCTCGGACGGTCGTTTCGTCACCTGGACGAGCCCGTTCTTCTCCAGTCGCAGCAGGATGGTGTAGACCGTCCCCTCGACGACGTCGGCGAAGCCCAGGTCGTTCAGTCGGCGCGTGATGGCGTACCCGTAGGTCTCCTCGCTGCCGATGATCTGGAGCACGCAGCCCTCAAGCGTGCCCTTCAGCATCTCCGTCAGATTGTCCATGGTGGCTCTTCTTCCGCCGCCTTCCGAAGTACTCGGTGATACCGAGTACTGCTATACAGTACCACAGAGTAGAGCCTTCGGGTCAGGGGCGCAGCAGGCCGCGTACCCGGTCGATCGTCGCCTCGGCCTGCTCCAGGTTCGCCAGCAGGGCGCCGGTCGAGTCGCGCAGCCGGGCGGCGACGAGGCCGCGGCCGGTCAGGAGCGCGTCGCCCGCGCCCAGGAACTCCTCCAGCCTGACGCGCTCCTCGGCCTCGGCCTGGCGCCTGGCCTGGTGGATCAGGCCGAGGACGGTCTCGGCCAGGCGCGCCGACTCCATGCGCATCGCCCGCGGGTCCAGACGCAGGTCCTGGACGCCGGACGCGCAGCTGTACTCGACGCTCACCCAGCCGTCCGGGGATTCGGCCCGGGCCGTGGCGGTCTCGCCGGGGAGCCGGCTCAGTCTGCTGAAAAGGTGGTCGGCGTCGGCCGCGAGCCGTTCGGGATCGAGGCCGAGTGCCTGCTCGAAGTCCATGGCGGTCACTCCCAGGGGAACGAGTAGGAGCCGTCGGCGGCCTGCGCCGGCACGTACCGGCCGGTGATCGTCTGGCTGCCGCTCGTGACGTCGTTGAGCGCCTTGGCGCCCGCCGCCTGCGGGACGCCCTGGGGGAGTGGCCCGCCGGCGCCCTTGCGGCGGCCGGTGAGGCCGTGCGCGGTCAGGTCCCGTTCGATCCGGTTCGCGGTGCCCCAGACCAGCAGCGGGCCCTGGGCGAAGGTGGCGGCGGCGAGGTCGCGCAGCCCGCCGCCGTCGCCGCGGGCCGCCTTGGCGCCCGCGTCCACCGCCACCGCCGCGGACAGGGCGGCGGCGCAGCCGTGCAGCAGCGTGTCGAGCAGCGACTCCACTGCCCGGTAGTTCTCGTACAGGCCGGTCAGGCAGCGGGTGGCCGCGGTGCGGGCGGTGATCAGGCTGAGCGGTGTGAGCGCGGCGGTCAGCACCCACAGCGCCAGCGCGGCCATGGCCGCCGCCACCAGGAACTGGTACAGGATCATCGCGACGAGCGCGGCGCCGACGGTGCGGAGGACGAGGGCGGTGACGACCGCGCGGATCTCGATCGAGCGCAGGCCGGCCAGGTAGGCGTCCATGCGACGGTCGAAGGCCCGGCCGTCCTCGCTCCGCCAGCTCGTCGTGGCCACCTCGCCGACCAGCGCCTCGACGTTCAGCCGGGTGGCCGCCACGTCGTCGTGCACGGCCAGCCAGGTGTCCGCGCCGTCGAAGAACGCCTGCGGGTCGTACTGGTGGACGTACATCCTGCCGACGAACGGCCAGGCGGCGGGCACGCCGAGCGCGGACAGCGTCACCGCCGCCCCCGCGCCCGCCATGAGGGCGTCGCGGGCCAGCTCGGCGGCGTTCACCGCATCCTCACGGTGGCGGCGGTCTCGGCGTCCTGCCAGGTGGTGACCGAGGTGTCCAGGTCGTCCTGGACGCGTGCGATGTCGTCGAGGCGGCGGCGCACCTCGGCCATCGTGAGGGCCTCGACCTCGTTGTAGGCCAGCGCCAGCGAATAGGTGAACGACGTGAACGCCGACTCGGCCACGGTCAGCGACACCAGCCTGGGCACCACCTCGTCCAGCCGCCTGGCCGCCTCGGGCAGGCGCGATCGCATCTCCCTGAGCCGGGACCGGTCGATCTCGATCTCGTGGGGGCCGGAAGGTGTCCGTGGATTCATCGGCATACGTGGCTCTCGTCCGTGCGGGAATGATCTGTCCAGCCTGTCCCGCCGGGGCGTGAACCACCGCAATCCTGACGAAATCCCTACGCGCCGCGCCGCGTCACCGCCGTGTGGCCTGCCGGCGGACGTCGAGCCGGCCGTGCCGCATGCGGCCGGTCAGGCGGACCCGCAACACCTCCGGCGTGTCGTCGTCGGGTGCCCTGCCGATCGCCAGCGTGCCGTGCCGTACCGAGAGCTCGTCGCTCTCCAGCACCATGCCCGGCGCCAGGACCAGCTCCACGCTGCCGCCGCTCACCCGCAGCTCGATGATCAGCTCGGGCGCGCCGCGCACCGCGCTGGTCAGGTCCAGCAGCACGTCGCTCCACGCGGTGCGCACCGCCAGCCGGTGCGGCAACGTCCAGCGGCCGTCGCGGCGCACCGAGCCGTGCTTCTCCTTGATGGTGAGCAGTTCGGCGGCCGGAGCCCCGGCCGGCGGCAGCGCGAGCGCACCGTGGCTGCCCGGTCCCGCGACCAGGTCGGTGACGAGCGGGGCCAGCGCGTTCACGGTGCGGGCGGACAACGCCACCTCCAGCCGCTCCTCGAATTCGGCCAGGTCGAGCCGGCCGTCGGCGACGGCCGTCCGCAGCAGTTCGGTGACGCGGTCGCGGTCCGCGTCGGAGGCCCGCAGCGCCGGTGAGGAGGGCTTCACGGGACCCGCCGGGAGGTCTGCCATGGGTGGTTCCTCTCTGGAGCTCAGGGGTCGGCGCTACCGGGGCGGGGTCAGGCGTCCCAGGTGACGGGGAGGCTCTTGACGCCGTAGATGTCGGCGAGCTCCGGGCGCAGGGCGACCTGGTCGGCCGGTACGGCCAGGCGCAGGCTGGGGAAGCGGCCGAGCAGCGCGGGGAAGGCGACGCGCATCTCGACGCGGGCGAGCTGCTGGCCCAGGCACTGGTGGATGCCGTGGCTGAAGGCCAGGTGGCCGCCGTCCTTCCGGCGCAGGTCGAGGGTGTGGGGGTCGGGGAAACGTTCGGGGTCGCGGTTGGCGGTGTTGAGCGACAGCAGGACCATCGTGCCGGCCTTGACGGTCTGGCCGGCCAGCTCGACGTCCTCCAGGGCGACCCGGTAGAACTGCTTGGCGACGGACAGGTAGCGCAACAGTTCTTCGACGGCCTGGTCGGCGAGCGTGGGGTCGGCGCGCAGCGCGGCGAGCTGGTCCGGGTTCTGCAGCAGGGCGAAGGTGCCGAGGGCCAGCATGTTGGCGGTGGTGTCGAACCCGGCCGACAGCAGGATCAGGGCCATGCCCTGCAGCTCCTCGTCGGTCAGGTCGCTGTCGAGCAGGTCGCTGAGCACGTCGTCGGTCGGGTGGGCGCGCTTGGCGGCCACGAGTTCGGCCAGGTACTGCTGGGTGGCGAGGTAGGCGGCGATCAGTTCCTCGTCGCCGGCCTCGCCGCCGAGGAACTTGTCGATGTTCTCCTGGAAGCGGTCCCGGTCCTCGTACGGCACGCCCAGCAGCTCGCAGATGACGATGGCGGGGATGGGCTTGGCGAACGCGGTCACCAGGTCGGCGGTGGGGCCGGCCTGCTCCATGGCGTCCAGGTGTTCGGCGGTGATCTGCTCGACGCGCTCGGTCAGCAGCCGCATCCGGCGGACGGTGAACTTGCCGACGAGCGGCTTGCGGTAGCGGCTGTGCTGCGGGTCGTCCATGAGCAAGAACTCGCCGGGCGGGGCCGGGGGCACCTCGATGTCGCCGTAGTCGATGGTGGGGTGGTGGCTCATGAGCTCCTTGCGGGAGCTGAAGCGGGGGTCGGCCAGGATCGAGCGGGCCAGGTCGTAGCCGGTGACCAGCCAGCCCTGGTGCCCGTCGGCGAAGGGGAAGCGGCTGATGGGGCCGTGCTCGCGGGCCTCGACGAGCTCCTTCGGCGGGTCGAACGGGCAGCCGGGACGGCGCTCGGCGGGCATCGGCGTGACGGTGTGCACGGAGTCGGTCATGATCGTCCTTTCAGGAGATCTTGCGGCGGTAGGTGTTCATGGCGAAGACGTAGGCGACGACCAGGATGCCGACGCACCAGGCGAGGGCGATCCAGATGTCGTTGCCGACGGGCTGCTCGGCGAACAGGGCGCGGACGGCGTTGACGATGGAGGTCACCGGCTGGTTCTCGGCGAAGACGCGCACCACGGTGGGCATGGTGTCGGTGGGCACGAACGCCGAGCTGAGGAACGGCAGGAAGATGAGCGGGTAGGAGAACGCGCTCGCGCCTTCCATGGTCTTGGCCGACAGGCCGGGGATGACGGCGATCCAGGTCAGCGCCAGGGTGAACAGGATCAGGATGCCCGCGACCGACAGCCAGGCCGACAGGCCCGCGCTTGAGCGGAAGCCCATGAGCAGGGCGACGAGCATCACGACCACCAGCGAGACCAGGTTGGCGACCAGCGAGGTCAGCACGTGCGCCCACAACACCGACGAGCGCGCGGTCGGCATGGACTGGAACCGTTCGAAGATGCCGCCCTTCATGTCCATGAACAGCCGGTAGGCGGTGTAGGCGATGCCGGAGGCGACCGTGATGAGCAGGATGCCGGGCAGCATGTAGTTCACATACGAGTCCGACCCCGTCCTGATCGCGCCGCCGAACACGTAGACGAACATCAGCATCATGGCGATCGGCATGATCGCGGTCGTGACGATGGTGTCCGGGCTGCGGGAGATGTGGCGCAGGGACCGTCCCAGCAGGACGGTGGTGTCACCGAAGAAGTGCTTGCTCATGGTGGTGGTCCTTAGGCTT
Organism: Nonomuraea sp. NPDC004702; assembly: GCF_053601695.1. Taxonomy (NCBI): domain Bacteria; kingdom Bacillati; phylum Actinomycetota; class Actinomycetes; order Streptosporangiales; family Streptosporangiaceae; genus Nonomuraea; species Nonomuraea sp. NPDC004702. The sequence continues at coordinate 41,866 of NZ_JBSGCE010000041.1, read as the reverse complement.
TCGTGCCGACGAGGGTGAGGAAGACGTCCTCCAGGGTCGGCTGCTTCTCGACGTACTCGACCTTGGCGGGCGGGAGGAGTTGCTTGAGCTCGGCGAGGGTGCCGTTGACGATGATCCGGCCCTCGTGCAGGATCGCGATCCGGTCCGCGAGCTGCTCGGCCTCGTCCAGGTACTGGGTGGTGAGCAGCACGGTGGTGCCCTGGGCGGCGAGCTCCTTGACGGCCTGCCACACCTCGATGCGCGCCTGGGGGTCGAGGCCGGTGGTCGGCTCGTCGAGGAAGATGACCGGCGGGTCGCCGATGAGGCTCATCGCGATGTCGAGGCGGCGGCGCATGCCGCCCGAGTACGTCGCCGCCTTCCGGCCGCCCGCCTCGGTCAGCGAGAAGCGTTCGAGCAGGTCGTCGGCGATCTTGCCGGGGTTCTTCAGGTGCCGCAGCCGGGCGACCAGCACGAGGTTCTCGCGCCCGCTGAGGATCTCGTCCACGGCGGCGAACTGGCCGGTGAGGCTGATGGACTCGCGCACCTGGGCGGCCTGCCCGGCGACGTCGAGGCCGTTGACCCTGGCCGTGCCGGCGTCGGCCTTGAGCAGCGTGGCCAGGATCTTCACCAGCGTGGTCTTGCCCGCGCCGTTCGAGCCGAGCAGGGCGAAGATGCTGCCCCGCGCCACCTCGAAGTCCACGCCGCGCAGCACGTGCAGTTCCTTGTACGACTTCTCCAGGCCGTGCACCTGGATCGCCGGAGCTTGTCGTGTCGTCATCACTTGGCCCTGTCTTCTCTTCCGGGGGGTCTCGCCGTCGGCGCGACTACTTAGTGGTGCTGACTACTGGCTATATAGTGGCACGAAGTACTGGTACCTAGCAACACCGAATAGTCCCGATCGCCGAGGTGTTCATGGCGTTCACCTTCGCGGGCCGCGCTGACACCGCGCCGACGCCGTGCTGACACGGCACGACCCCGTCCTGACGCCGTCAGGGGCGGCGGGATGAACCTTTCATCGCCCGCGGGACGTTCGCGCTGGTCGCCGGGGCCGTGCGAGGGCCGATCTTGCGGTGGGGGCGAGCCCTGTCGTGCAATTCACGGTGATCGCTTCTCACACAATCCGACCCTTGACGAGGGGGGAGCCGATGCGTCGCGGAATCACCGCCCTGGCGCTTGCCGTGGTCACCACCCTGGCGCCCGTCCTGGCCATGAGCACGCCGGCGGACGCCACGTCCACGCTCCAGGTCGTCTACACCAGCCTGCCGTACGACATCTGCGTCTCCTTCGGCCAGTCGGGCCGGCAGAACGGGCGCTGGCAGACCTGGTGGTGCAGCACGCACTATCCGCAGAGCTACCCGGGCTCCACCACCTACGACCTGTGGGCGTACGTGGACTGACGCCGTTCTTCCGCATATTCCGCTGGATAAGTTGCGTACATGGGCAATCAGCCCCGAACCTATGATCTCGGGGGACGTACCACATAGAGATCATGAGGGCGGATGGGCACCAAACGGGGCGCGGGGGCAGCCATCGGCTGGGCAGCGCTGTCGATCGTCATTCCGGGCGCGGCCCATCTGCGGGCCGGGTACCGCCTGCTCGGGTTCGGCCTGCTGGGGCTGTTCCTGGCCGCGGGCGTGGCGGTGGCCCTCGTCGTGGCCTCGGCGGGCGGGTGGGCCATGGCGACCCAGGCCACCTGGGCCTCGGCGATCACCGGTGGCGCCATCGGCGTCGGCGTCGCGTGGGGGCTGCTGGTGGTCGCCTCCTACACCGTGCTGCGGCCGCGGCGGCGGCTGGTCTGGTCGGACGGCGTGGCGCTGCTGCTCGTCGCGGCCGTCGTGTCGCCGTTCGTGGTGGCCTCGCGGACGGTGTCGGAGGCCGACGCCACGCTGACCGACGTGTTCAACGCCCCCGAGCCCACGCCCATCAACCACGCCGACCCGTGGGCCGGCCGGACGCGGGTGAACATCCTGCTGCTCGGCGGCGACGGCGCGCGCGGCCGCAACGGGACGAGCATCCGCACCGACAGCGTCAACGTCGCCAGCATCGACGTCAGGACCGGCGACACCGTGCTGTTCGCGCTGCCCAGGGAGATGGAGAACGCGCCCTTCCCCAGGGGGAGCGTGATGGGGAAGCTGTTCCCGCCGCCCAAGGGCTTCTACATCGCCGGGGCCGGGCGGGAGTCGGAGGACCTGCTGAACGGCGTCTGGGCCTACGCCGACACCCATCCCGCGCTGTTCCGCAACTCGCCCACCCGTGCGCCGGACGCCGTCAAGGGCGCGGTCGGCGAGATCCTCGGCCTCAAGATCGACTACTACGTGCTGGTCAACATGTGGGGCGTGGCCCGGCTGATCGACGCGCTCGGCGGCGTGCGCATCCACGTCGAGCAGGACATCTGCTACGGCGTGGGCCGCAGCGACGGCGGCGTGATCAAGGCGGGCACCCGCCGGCTGAACGGCAACGACGCGCTCTGGTACGGCAGGGCCCGCGACCACGACGGCTCCAGCTGCGCCGGAGGCGACAACCACACCCGGATGCGCCGCCAGCACTGCGTCATCTCCGCCATGCTCGACCAGCTCGACCCGGCCAACGTGCTGCTGAAGTTCAAGCAGCTGGCCGGCGCGGCCCGGCAGACGTTCCGCACCGACATCCCGCGCGGGCTGCTGCAGGACCTGGTGCCGCTGGCCGCCAAGGTCAAGGGCGCCCGGGTGGGGACGTTGTCGATCGTCCCGCCGCGCTACAACCCGGCCTACCCGGACTTCCCGCGTATCCGGGCCGACGTCCGCAGGGCCATCCTCCGCTCGCACCGCGCGCCCGCCACCGTCGCCGCGGGCACGCCGTCCGCCACGCCGTCGAGCACGCCGTCCGCCCGGCCGTCGGGCACGCCCACCAGGACGGCGATGGCGTCGTCGGGGAAGCTGGCCGACTCCTGCGTGGCCTGAGCTACGGGCGCGCGCAGGGGCCGGTGGGCGGCTTGCCGAGGCTCACCCGCAGGGCGTTCTCGATGAACGCGCTGCTCTGCTTCTTGGACACGGTCTCCGCCTGGGTGAGGGTGCCGGTCATCGCGAGCCGCTGCTTCGGCACGTAGATCTGGAACGCGCCGAAGAAGCCGCTGTGCCCGTAGGCGGCATCGCCCGTCGCGGTCAGCCGGGCGATGCCCAGCCCGTACGGCGACCCGGCCTTGACGCTCTGCGGGGTGCTGCGCAACATCGTCCGCAGCGTCGCCGGGTGCTTGAAGACCTTGCCCTCGAACAGGCCGCGCATGAACCGGTTGAGGTCGGCCCCGGTGGAGACCAGGCCGCCGCCGCCGAAGGTGTCGAACGTCGGGTTGTGGTCGTAGGTGTCGCGCTCGCCGAGGTAGTTGTGGGCGCGCGGGCCGCGGTGCGGCTCCCACCACTCCAGGTACGTGCGGTCCATCTTCAGCGGCTCCAGCAGCAACGACCGGTACAGCCGGTGCAGCGGCTCGCGGCCGGCCCTCTCGATGACCATCCCGGCCAGGACGTAGCCCGTGTCGGAGTAGTGGTAGCCCTTGGCGGGGGCGAAGTAGGGCTTGCCCGACCGAAGCGCCCAATCCACCAGTTCCAGCGGCTTCCAGGTCTTGTCCGGGTGGTCGAGCACGTACTGGAACCACTTCTCGTCGCCCACGTAGTCGTACAGGCCGGCGGTGTGGTCGAGGAGCTGCCGGACGGTGATCCGCGACCCGTACGGGATGCGCGCGACCAGCTTCCGGTCCAGGTATTCGCTGATGGGAGCGTCCAGGCGCAGGTCGCCGCGTTCGGCCAGGCGGAGCGCGACGGCCGCGGTCATCGTCTTGGTGACGCTGGCCGTGCGGAAGGCGTCGGAGCTGCGCAGGGCGCGTCCGCCCAGCTCGTACACGCCCGCGGCGCCGTCGAAGGCCCGGCCGGGGCCGGTCACGGTGAGGATCGCGCCGGGCACGGGGGGCTTGACGACGTCGTCCAGCAGGCAGCGGAGCTGCTCGTCGGTGGCGTCGGTGGCGTCGGTGGCGTGGGTGGCGGGGGTGGCGTCCGTGGCGCTCCGGGTCGCGGCGGCGGGGACGTGCGCCGTCCGGGCGTGGGCCGGGACGGCGAGGCCGCCGCCGAGCACCACGCCGGCCAGGACGGCGCCGAGTACGCAGGTTTTCTGGGCATGATGATGATTTTTTGACCGCATGGCCAGGATTTAATCCAGATGGTATGAGTGAGACAAGAGGTTCGCCCGGATCTTGCGGTTTCCCGCACCGAGGAGGTGCCGCCATGCCCGACCCCGGCTGGGACGAGTCCCTGCTGCCCCGGGAGCGCGAGGTGCTCGCCCTGATGGCCGAGGGCTGGTCCAACACCGGCATCGCCGACCAGCTGTACGTGTCGCTGAGCGCGGTGGAGAAGCACGTCACCGCGGTGTTCGCCAAACTCGGCCTGCCCGCGTCGGCGGCCGGCAACCGCCGGGTGCTGGCGGTGCTGCACTACCTCGCGGCGACCGGCCGGCCCGGGAGACGGCCCGGGGAACGGCCGGGCGAGGGGTGGGGGAAACCGCACAGTCGGTGAGCGGGGCTTGCCGGACGCCGGCCGCCGGGCTTGAATCCTGGCCATGCGGTCAAAAATCGATCAGGACGGCCAGAAGAAGGCCTCGTTCATCGAGGAGGCCCGGCGGCGGCAGATCGTGGAGGGAGCCATCTCCACCATCGCCAGCGCCGGGCTGCCCCAGGCGTCGCTGGCTCGGATCGCCCAGGACGTCGGCGTCAGCAGGGGCGTGATCTCCTACCACTTCGCCGGCCGGGACGAACTGATCCAGCAGGTCGTCAACGCCCTGTTCACCGAGAGCAACCGGTTCATCAAGGCTCGGGTGGACCGGGCGCCGGACGCCCCGCACCGGCTGCGCGCCTTCATCGAGGCGAGCTTCGAGTTCATGGCGGCCAACCGCGCCAACTTCGTCGCGCTGGTGGACATCTGGGGCAGCTTCGGATCGCCCGAGGCCAAGCGCCGGTTCAACGCCGACATGTACGACCCGTGCCGCCACCACCTGGAGGGGATCCTGCGGCGCGGCCAGGACAGCGGCGACTTCCGCGACTTCTCGCCGCGCACGCTGGCCGCCACCGTCCAGGGCGCGATCGACGGCGTCATGCTCCAGTGGGTCTTCGACGAGGAGGCCGTCGACCTGGCCGACTGCGCCGCCGAGCTGACGACGATGTTCGACATGGCCACCCGGCGGCGGGCGTGACGGCCGCGCCGCCGTCGTACGGCGGGGGAGCGGCCGAGCGGATCGGGGGCGGCCTCGGCGGGGAAGCGGCCGAGCGGGTCGGGGGCGGCCTCGGCGGGGAAGCGGTCGGGCCGATCGCGGACGGCCTCGGCGGGGGAGCGGCCCGGCGGATCGCCGGGGGCCTCGGCGGGTTGCTCAGGGACCGGGCCGCCGCGCACGGCGACCGGGTGCTGTTCCGCTTCGGCGGCGTCGAGACCACCGTCGCGCAGGTGGAGCGGCGGACCGACCGGCTGGCGGGCGTGCTGGCCGGGCACGGCGTCCGCCGCGGCGACCGGGTGGCGGTGATGCTCGCCAACGGCGTCGGCTTCCCGGTCGCCTGGCTGGCGATCGCCAAGCTGGGCGCGGTGATCGTCCCGCTGAATCCCGGGTATCGCAGCGCCGACCTGGCACACGTCGTCAAGGACTCCGCGCCGGTGCTGGCCCTGGCCGGCTCGGCCGCCGCGGCCGGTGCGCTGCTGGCGCTGGGCCTGGGCGAGGTCGGGCTGCTCGACGCCGCCGACGCCGGGCCCGCGCCCGAGCCCGTCCCCCCGGGCGCCTTCGACGCGGGGGCCGAGAGCGCCGCCGCGCCCGGCGCCCCCGACCTGCCCGACGTCGGCTGGGACGACCTGCTCAACCTCCAGTACACCTCGGGCACCACCGGGTTCCCCAAGGGCTGCATGCTCACCCACCGCTACTGGCTCCACCTGGCCGAGCTGGCGGCCGACGTCGCCGCCGTCACCCCGGACGACGTGGACCTCACCGCCCAGCCGTTCTACTACATGGACCCGCAGTGGAACACGGTGCTGTGCCTGCTGACCGGCATCCCGCTGGTGATCCTGCCGCGCTTCTCCGCCTCCGGCTTCTGGCCCTCGGTGCGCGAGCACGGCGCCACCTTCTTCTACGTCCTCGGCACGATGCCGCTGCTGCTGCTCAAGCAGCCGCCCGACCCCGAACGGGACCGGGCCCACCGCGTCCGGCTCGTCCTGTGCTCGGGCATCGCGCCCGCCCTGCACGCCGCGATCGAGGAGCGCTGGGGCGCGCCCTGGCGGGAGGCGTACGGCAGCACCGAGGCCGGGGTCGTGCTGGCCGTCCGGCCGGAGGACACCGCGTGCGTCGGCACCGGCGCCATGGGCCGGCCCGTCCCCGGCAAGGAGGTCAAGATCGTCTTACCGGACGGATCCGACGCCCCGGACGGCGAGGTCGGCGAGATCATGGTCCGCGGCCGGCCGATGCTGACCGGCTACTGGAACCGGGACGAGCCGCTGCTGCGCGACGGCTGGTACCCCATGGGCGACCTCGGCCGCCGGGACGCCCGCGGCCACTACCACCTGGTCGGGCGGCTCAAGGAGATGATCCGGCGCGGCAGCGAGAACATCGCCGCCGCCGAGGTGGAGGCGGTGCTGACCGGCCATCCGGCCGTGCGCGCCGCCGCCGTGATCCCGGTGCCCGACGAGCTGTTCGGCGAGGAGGTCAAGGCGTTCGTGCAGGTTGCCGAGCCCGTCGAGCCGCACGAGCTGGTCGACTACGTACGGGCGCGGCTGGCCGACTTCAAGACGCCGCGGTTCGTGGAGTTCGTCGAGGCGTTCCCGATGACGCCGTCCGAACGCATCGCCAAGCACCTGCTGCCGCCCGGACGGGACGGCGCCTACGACGCCCGGGAGGGAAACCGATGAGCACCGATCTGCGGGTGCGCCGCGCCGGCTCGGCCCTGGTGGTCGCCTTCGACCGGCCCGAGGTGCTGAACGCCTTCCGGCAGCGCACCTACGGCGAGCTGGTCGCCGTCCTGGACGAGGCCGCCCGCGACGACGCGGTGGGCGCGCTGGTGCTCACCGGCACCGGCCGCGCCTTCTCGGCCGGGACCGACCTGAAGGAGGCCGGCGCGCAGCTCGCCGCCGGGTCCGACGCCGACCTGGTCGAACGGACCGCCGCGCTCCAGGACCTCACCCGCCGCTTCACCACCCACCCCAAGGTGATCATCTCGGCGGTCAACGGGATCGCGGTCGGCGTCGGCGTGGAGCTGGCCATCGCCAGCGACCTGCGGCTGGCCGGCCACGCCGCATCGTTCGCCTTCAAGGAGGTGCACCGCGGCCTGTTCCCGAGCAACGGCGTGCTGTACTCGCTGCCCCGCCTGGTCGGCCACGGCCGCGCGGTGGACCTGCTGCTGACGGGGGAGACCGTCGGCGCCGCCGAGGCGTACCGCGCCGGGCTGGTCAGCAGGCTGGTCCCCGACGCCGACCTGCTCGACACGGCGCTGGAGCTGGCCGAACGCGTCGCCGCCGCGGCGCCCACCCCGGTACGCCTGATCAAGCAGGCCATGCGGCAGGTCTGGGAGCTGGACCTGGAAGAGGTGCTCGACCTGGAGACCGAAGGGCTGCTGGCCTGCCTGCGCGGCCAGGACGTGCGCGAAGGCGTCCGCTCCTTCGTCGAACGGCGCCCCGCCGTCTACCGCGGCCACTGACCGCTGCCACTGACCGCTGCCACTGACCGCTGCCACTGATTGCTGCCACTGACTGCGGCCACTGACCGCTACCACTGACTGCGGCCACTGACCGCGCCGTCCGTACCGCCCCCGCGATCAACCAGACCCCGGCCCGGCCATGGGCCGGGGTCCGATCTCCCCTATCCGAGAACAGCAGGGAGCCGAACGCCATGACCGGGCACGACAGCGGGGGATCGCTCCACCGCGGACTCAAACGACGCCACATGACCATGATCGGGCTCGGCGGCGTCATCAGCGCCGGCCTGTTCGTCAGCAGCGGCAAGGTGATCGCCGACACCGGCCCGGCGGCGCTGGTCGCCTACGCCCTGGGCGGCCTGATCGTCGTCCTGGTGATGCGGATGCTCGGCGAGATGGCCGCCGCCCGGCCCTCTGCGGGCTCGTTCGCCGACTACGCCCGTGCCGCCCTCGGGCCGCGCGCCGGGTTCCTGGTGGGCTGGTGCTACTGGCTGTTCGCGATCGTCGCGGTCGCGTTCGAGGGCGTGGCGGGGGCCAAGCTGCTGCACTCCCTGTCCGGCGCCGTCCCCGTGCTGCCGACGGCCGTCGCGCTGCTGGCGGCGCTCACCCTGGCCAACCTGGTCTCGGTACGGCTGTTCGGCGAGACCGAGTTCTGGCTGGCCTCGGTCAAGGTCGTGGTGATCGTGGCCTTCCTCGCCGCCGGGGCGCTGTACGTCCTGGGTCTGTGGCCGTCCGGCGGCGGCGCCGGTCTCAGCGCGCTGACCGGGCACGGCGGGTTCGCCCCCAAGGGCTGGGGAGCGGTCCTCACCGCGCTCGTCACCGTGCTGTTCTCCTACTTCGGGGCGGAGATCGTCACCATCGCGGCCGCCGAGTCGGCCGAACCCGCCAAGGAGGTCGCGCGGGCCACCCTGCGGGTGGTCTGGCGGGTGCTGATCTTCTACGTCGGCTCGGTGCTGGTCATCCTGGCGGTCGTGCCGTGGAACCGCGTCCCGGCGGGCGGCGCGGACAGCCCGTTCGCGGCCGCCATCGCCGAGCTCGGCGTCCCCGGCGCGGCGACCCTGATGACCTGGGTGATCCTGGTCGCGGTCGTGTCGGTGATGAACGCCGCGCTGTACGCCGCCTCGCGCGTCCTGTGCGCGATGGCCGCCCGCGGTGACGCCCCGGCCGCGGCGGCGCGGGTGCGGGCGTCCGGGGTGCCCGCGCCCGCGCTGCTCGGCGGCGGCGCGCTCGCGCTGGCCCTGATGGCCGGCGCGTTCGCGGTCGGCGACGACGCCTTCGACCTGCTGATCAACACCGCCGGGCTGCTGGTGCTGCTGCTCTACGTCTTCGTGGCGCTCAGCCAGCTCCGGCTGCGCCGGCGTATGGAGGCCGAGTCGCCCGAGCTGCTGCGGCTGCGCATGTGGGGTTTCCCCTGGCTGAGCCGGGTGGTGGTGGCGCTGCTTGTGCTGGCGTTCGTCGCCGTGGCCTCGTCCGCCGAGGCGCTTCCCGTGGTCGGGGCGGTCGCCGTGGCCGTCGGCGGCACGCTGCTGGCCTACGAGATCAGATCCCGCCGCAAACAGCCCGCCGACGCGGTCGCCTGAACGACGGCCTGAACGACGGCCTGAACGACGGCCTGAGCGGTGGCCGGTCGGCGGCCCTCAGCGCCCTCAGCGCCCTCAGCGCCCTCAGCGCCGTCAGCGCCAATGAAGGTCGCCGACCAGTGCCGCCTCCGCGCCTCCGTCGGCGAAGATGATCTGGCCGGTGACGAAGCGGTTGTCGGCGCCGGCGAGCCAGCACAGGAGCTCGGCGATCCACTCCGGCCGCCCGGGGAAGCCGCCGAACGGTTGCGGGGCCGCCGCCTCCACCGCGGCCCGCGCCTCCTCGCTCGCGAAGATCCAGGCGGCCGCCGGCGTGTCCACGACGCCGGAGGCGACGGCGTTGAGCGCGATGCCGGCGCCCGCCCACTCCGGTGTGGGGGCGGCTCTGCGCACCCAGCGGTTCAACGCGCGCTTGGCGATCCCGTAGGCGCCGGCCGGGCCGCCGGCGGACGGGTCCGTCTCGACGAGGGCGACGGCGGCGGCTTCGTCGCCGTCCAGGCACGCCTGCATGACGCGCTCGTCGGCGGGGGCCAGCGACGAGGTCGACGACACGACCACGGCACGAGGGGCCCGGCTCCGCGCCAGCAGCGGACGTAGACCTTCGAGCGTCGCGATCGCGCCGAAGTAGTTCGTCGCCAGCAGCCCGGTTCTGCCGCCCCCGGCGACGGCGAGCACCGCGTCGACGGTCCCGGCCGCGCTCACCTGGTCGACCAGCGACCGCCGGCCCTCGGGCGTGGACAGGTCGGCCTGGACGTCGGCGTCGTCGAGGTCGCAGCCGATGACCGTGGCGCCGCGGGCACGGAGCAGGGCGGCGGTCGCGGCGCCGATGCCCGACGCCGACCCGGTGACGACGTACGTCCGCCCGGCGATCCCTTCAGCTGACATCGTGTTCCCCTTCCGGACCGGTCTCAGGACTTCTCGCTCGTACTGCGGTCGAAGAGTTCGACCAGTTCGTCCGCGCAGAGGCCGGGGTCGAGCCCGGCGTCGAGGAGCGGGACGACGCTGTCGATCGACGCCCGCAGCGCCGCCGCCATGACCCGCGGGTCGAAGGTGCGGAAGACGCCGGCGCGCTGCCCGTCCGTGAACAGGCCGGCCAGCCGGTCCAGCGACTCGGTGTGGTGCCGTTCCCAGACGCCTTGACCGCTGTTGAGCAGGATCTGCTGGAGCGCCCGCACCTGCGAGGAGTGGGCGGCGATGAACGCCACGTTCGCCCGGATGGCGGTGGCGAGCAGTTCGCGGGCGCCGGTCGCGGCCTCCACGGCGGGACGCACGTGGGCCTCGGCGTCGGCGGCGATCTGGTCGGCGACGGCCGCGAACAGCTCGTCCTTGCTGGAGAAGTGGTAGGTGATCAGCCGGCTGCTGCTGAGCCCGGCCTCCTTGCAGATGGCGTCGAAGGTGGTGGCCTGGTAGCCGCGCTCGCCGAGCAGGGTGATCGCGGCCCGGATGATCTGCTTCCTGCGGGCCGCGGTCGCTGCCTGATGGGGGCCGGGCGGACGGCCTTGACCGCCGTCGCTGTTATCCATGCAGATAACGTTATCTAGTCAGATAACAAATGGGCAAGCTGTATAGAACTTGCGAATTTTCGCAATTCGTTTAACACTTATCTCGTCAAGGCAGGCATGAAGGCAGGGGACAGTGTGAGCGAGGCGTTCGCTGCGGCGATCCGGCGCCGGGTGGATGAGGCGGCCGGCGCGCTGCGCGCGGCCGAACAGGACGGCGACGCCGACGCCGCGCTGGCCGCCGCCGGCGGGCTGGACGAGGTGCTGCGGATGGCCCGCGCGCACGGCGTGAACACCGACGAGAGCCCCGGCGCGGACCCCGGCCCGGCCCGCGGGGGAGAGGAGGCGCGCTGATGTCCGTCCCCCTGTACGAGGCCAAGGCCGAGCTGTTCCGGCTGCTCGGGCATCCGGTGCGGATCCGCGTGCTGGAGCTGCTCCAGGACGGCCCGATGCCGGTGCGCGACCTGCTGGCCGAGATCGAGGTGGAGCCCACCGGCCTGTCCCAGCATCTGGCCGTGCTGCGCCGCTCGGAGCTGGTCACCGCCCGCCGCGACGGATCGACCGTCGTGTACGCGCTGTCCGGCGGCGACGTGGCGGAGCTGCTCCGCGCCGCCCGCCACCTGCTCCAGGCCAAGCTCTCCGGCCGGCACGCGCTGCTGAACGAGCTGCTCGAATCGGAGGCCGGCGAACGGTGACCTCAGTGCTCCGGGCGGGCTGGGCCCGTCTGCGCCCCGTCCTGCCCGGCCGGGCCGATCTGGCCGCGTTCGGCCGTCATCCGCGCCGCGACCTGCTGGCCGGGCTGACGGTGGCCATCGTGGCGCTGCCGCTGGCGCTCGGCTTCGGCATCTCCAGCGGGCTGGGCGCGCAGGCGGGGCTGGCCACCGCGGTGGTGGCCGGCGCGCTGGCCGCCGTCTTCGGCGGCTCGGCGCTGCAGGTGTCCGGGCCGACCGGGGCGATGACGGTGGTGCTCGTCCCGATCATGCACGCGCACGGCGCCACCGGCGTGCTGACTGTGGGGCTGCTGGCCGGGCTGCTGCTGCTCGGCCTGGCCCTGGCCCGGGCGGGCCGGTTCATGATGCTGGTGCCCGCGCCGGTGGTGGAGGGCTTCACCCTGGGCATCGCCTGCGTGATCGGCATGCAGCAGGTGCCCGCCGCGCTCGGCGTGCCCACGCCCGCGGGTGACAAGGTGCTGGCCGTGGCCTGGCAGGCGGTACGCGACTTCGCCGCCCGTCCGAACTGGGCCGCCCTCGCCATGGCCGCGGCGGTCGCGGCGCTGATCCTGGTCGGCGGACGCCGGCGGCCCGCTGTGCCGTTCTCGCTGCTCGCCGTCGTCGCCGCCACGCTCGTCGCCGAGCTGGCGGGGTTGCCGGTGACACGCATCGGCGCCCTGCCCGCGGGGCTGCCCGCCCCGTCCCTGGAGTTCCTGGACGTCGGCGCGCTGAGCTCCCTCGTCGCCCCCGCGTTCGCCGTGGCCGCGCTGGCCGCGCTGGAATCGTTGTTGTCGGCCGCCGTCGCCGACGGCATGAGCGTCAACCATCGGCACGACCCCGACCGCGAGCTGTTCGGCCAGGGCATCGCCAACCTGGTCGCCCCGCTGTTCGGCGGCGTCCCGGCCACCGGCGCGATCGCCCGCACCGCCGTCAACGTGCGCGCGGGCGCGTCGTCCCGGCTGGCCGCGCTCGCGCACGCCGCGATTCTCGGCGTCATCGTGTTCACCGCCGCCGGGCTGGTCGCCCGCATCCCGCTGGCGGCCCTGGCCGGGGTGCTGCTGGCCACCGCGGCGCGGATGGTCGAGGTCGGCTCGGTGACGTCGATGCTGCGCTCCACCCGGGCCGACGCCGTCGTCCTGGTCTCGACCGCGGTCGCGACCGTCGTCCTCGACCTGGTCACCGCCGTCATCCTCGGCCTGATCGTGGCCGGGGCGCTCGCGCTGCGCGCCATCGCCGGGAACGTGCGCCTGGACACCGTGCCCCTGCGGGCCGACCTGCCCGGCGACCACGACGCCGAGGAGCACGAGCTGCTGGCCGAGCACATCGTCGCCTACCGGCTGGACGGGCCGCTGTTCTTCGCCGCGGCGCACCGCTTCCTGCTGGAGCTGTCGGAGGTCGCCGACGTCTCGGTGGTGATCCTGCGCATGTCCCGCATCACCACGATCGACGCCAGCGGCGCCCTGGTGCTCGGCGACGCCGTCGCCCGCCTGGAACGACGCGGCATCACCGTGTACGTCTCCGGCATCCGGGACGGCCACCACCGGCCGCTGCGCGCCCTGGGCGCGATCGCCCGCCTGGACGAGGCCGGCCAGGTGTTCGCCTCGACCCCGGAGGCCATCGCGGCGGCCCGCCGCCATCTCCACCGCACCGGCGTCCTCCCCGCCCCCATCGGCTGACCGCCGACGAAGGCGGGGCGGGCAGGCGGTGCCGCGATCAGTAGCAGTACCAGGAGAAGGCGTTGCGCTCGTCGTGGAAGGCGGCGTGGGACAGGCCCGCGCCGTGCTGCCAGCGGCACGCGTCGTGCATGTTGATGCCGTGCATGGTGCCGTCCACGCCGACGCAGCGCCAGCTCCAGACCGACTTCGGATTCTGGGCCACGGAGTTGAGGTGGCCCAGGCTCTGGCAGTACGCGTGCAGCCGGTCCAGGCCCGGCTGGCCGGTCGCGGGGCCGGCCGCGGAGGTCGCCTGGGCGGGCGGCGCGGTGGTGGCGAGGGCGGCCAGGCCGAGCCCGGCGGCGAGTGCGGTGGCGGCGAGGGCCGCGGTGACCTTCCTGGTCCTGGGGCGCGGCGCGCTGGATGCGTTCACGGGTCTCTCCTTCGCTGCGGGCGGCCCGGTCGGCCGCCTCGCACCCCAGGCAAGCGGCCGGTCCGGGGTGTCCAACAGCAGCTCGGACGGACCCGGACGGACCCGGCTGGCACCGTCCCTCCAGTACCGCCTCACCCGGAGGTCTGGTCCAGCAGGCCCTGGGCCAGGCGGCGGACGGCCGTGCGCAGCTCCGGCGGCGACTGGATCGTGAACGGGAAGCCGAGCCCGGCGAGCATGGCTGCCATGCCGTCCAGGGACTCGGCGCGCATCCGCAGCAGCACTCCGTCCGGGGTCTCGGTGAGCGTGGCCACCGACGGCGGGATGCGACGGGCCGCCTCCGCGAGGGGCACGCCCAGCACGACCTCGACGAGGTGCGCGTACGGCACCCGGGCCAGCGACGCGGTGACCTGCCGCACCGGGTCGGACTCCGCGGGGATCTCGTAGGAGGCCGTCCCCGGGACGACCGAGGAGATCCGGTCGAGGCGGAAGGTGCGCAGCTCGCCGGACAGGTGGTCGAGGCCGGTCACGTACCAGCGGCCGGAGTGGAAGACCAGGCCGTGGCCGTCCAGTTCGCGTTCGGTGGTGGAGCCCTTCCAGGAGCGGTAGCCCAGCGTGACCCGGCGGCGGTCGCGGATCGCGGCGGCCAGGGTCAGCACGGCCCGGCTCGCGGGCGTCCGCGCCGCGCGGGCGGCGAGGGTGAAGTCGAGGGTCTCCTCCAGCGCGCCGGCCTGCTGCCGCAGCGTGGCCGGCAGCACCCGCCGGATCTTGGCCAGGGCGGCCTCCGTGGCCTCGGCGGCCAGGCCCAGGCGGCGTCCGGCGAGCAGGCCGAGGACGACGGCGGTGGCCTCGTCGTCGGTGAGCATCAGCGGCGGCAGCTTGTAGCCGGGCATCAGCCGGTAGCCGCCGTACCGGCCGCGTTCGGCGGCGACGGGGATGCCCAGGTCGGCGAGCCGGGCGGCGTAACGGCGGACGGTCCGTTCGTCCACGCCGAGCCGCTGGGCGAGGTCGCGACCGCCCAGCACGTGGTGGGCCTGGAGCAGTTCGAGCATCGCCAGCATCCGGGTCGCCGGATATGACACAGGTCACCCTCTTTATCCGGGCGGGTTCTGTCCGCTTTCGGCTTTAGCGTAGCGACATCGGCTCACTTGGAAGGACGACGAGATGGCGAACTACGTGCTGGTGCCCGGATTCTGGCTCGGCGCCTGGGCCTGGGACGAGGTGGCGCACGAACTGCGCGCCGCCGGGCACCAGGTGCGGGCGGTCACCCTGACGGGGGTGGCGGAGCGGGCCGGCGAGCTGTCACCGGAGGTCGGCGTGGAGACGCACGTCGCCGACATCCTGGCGGCGATGGACGGATGGGACGACGTCGTCCTGGTCGGGCACAGCGGGGCGAACGTCCCGGTGACCGCGGTCGCCGACCGGCATCCCGAGCGGCTCAGCCGGGTCGTCTACGTGGACGCCGGGCCGCTGCCGTCCGGGGCGGCGGTGATCGACTTCAACGACGAGGACACCCAGAATGCCTGGCGCGCCCAGGTAGGGGACGGCCACGCGCTCGACGTGCCCGCCTACGAGCAGGGGGCGGGCAAGTTCGCGGGCCTGACCGAGGAACGATGGGAGCAGATCCGCGCGAAGGCGACGCCCCAGCCGTGGGGCGCGGCCGTGCAGCCGGCGCAGCGGCCGGAGCGCATCCCGGCGACGCCGAAGACCATGGTCGCCTCGACCATGCCGGTGGCGCTGATCCGCGAGCTGATCGACTCGGGGAACCCGGCGTTCGCCGCGCTCGGCACGCCCGAGTGGACGTTCGCCGAGCTGCCGACCGGCCACTGGCCGATGTTCTCGCGGCCGGCCGAGCTCGCCGCGCTGCTCTGACGTCACCGGGTGCCGGAAAGCCCGGGTCAGCGCGGCTTTCCGCAGACGGGGGGCTGCTCGGGCGGGCGCGGCGTGCCGTCCAGGTAGGCGAGCACGGCGCGGACGCGGCGGTGGCCGGAGTCGTCCGGGGCCAGGCCGAGCTTGGCGAAGACGTTGCCGATGTGCTTGTGGACGGCGTTGTCGGAGATGCGCATGCGCTCGGCGATGGTGGCGTTGTCGTGCCCCTGCGCCATGAGGGCCAGGGACTCCCGTTCGCGGGCGGTGAGGGCGGCGAGGGGGTCGTCGGCGCGGCGGGCGAAGAGCTGGGCGACCACTTCCGGGTCCATCGCGGTGCCGCCGACCGCGACCCGCCGCAGGGCGTCGGCGAACTCGGCCACCCGGCCGATGCGGTCCTTGAGCAGGTAGCCGATGCCGCCGCGGCCGTCGGCGAGCAGTTCGCCGGCGTACTCGCGCTCGACGTACTGCGAGAGCACCAGGATCGGCAGCGCGCCGTGCTCGCGGCGGGCCCGCAGCGCGGCGTGGATGCCCTCGTCGCGGAACGACGGCGGCAGCCGCACGTCGACGATGGCGATGTCGGGGCGGTGCTCGGCGACGGCGAGCAGGAACGCCTCGCCGTCGCCGACGACCGCGACGACCTCGCAGCCCCTGGCCGCCAGCAGCAGCTTCAGCCCGCTGGCCAGCAGGACGTTGTCCTCGGCGATCACGACCCGCAAGGGGCCTCCTTCGACGGTCACGACGCGCACGGCATCCGGACGGCGAGCGTGGTGGGGCCGCCCGGCGGGCTGTCGAGGCGCAGCGTGCCGTCGAGGGCGGCGACCCGCCGGCGGATCCCGGGGATCCCGGTGCCGCGCGCCTCGTCGGCGCCGCCCCTGCCGTCGTCGGTGACCTCGACGGACAGCACGTCGCCGGCCCGCTCGATCCGCAGGGACGCCCTGGTGGCGGCGGCGTGCTTGGTCACGTTCGTCAGCGCCTCGGCGATCACGTAGTAGGCCACCGTCTCCACGGACGGCGGCAGCGCGCCCAGGTCGGCGAGCTCGATGTGGACCGGCACGCTCGACCGGGCGGCCAGCGCCGTCAGCGCGCCGTCGAGTCCGCGGTCGGCGAGGATCGGCGGGTAGATCGTCTGGAGCACCGCGCGCAGCTCGGCCATCGCCTCCTCCGCCGTCTCGTGCGCCTCCTGGAGCAGCAGGGCGACCGTGTCCGGGTCGTCGGCGAGCGACTCGCGGGCCAGGCCGAGGTGCATGGCGATGGTCACCAGGCGGGCCTGCGTCCCGTCGTGCAGGTCGCGTTCGATGCGCTGGAGCTCCGCGCCGTGGGCGTCGACCACGCCGACCCGGCTCCTGGTCAGCACGTCGACCCGCTCGGTGAGCCGTTCGCGGGCCGACGGCGCGAGCAGCGCCAGGGACAGCCGGGCGTGCAGCCGGGCCAGCGCGGGCAGCCCCCACCAGGCCGCCGCGCCGAGGACGACGATCTGGGCCGACCCGCCGGCCAGCGCGGTCGCCCAATCGTCCACGGGAACGTCGAAGAACGAGAACAGCGTGGGACGCGCGTCCGCCGGGAACGCCTGCCACGCGACCATCGCCACCGCGGCGACCACGATGTTGCCCAGGCACAGCAGGGCGGCCAGCCCGAGCGGGAACCCGGTGGCGACGTGCGCGAGCGCCCAGGCGAGATCCCGCCGCCCGCCCGGCGCGCCGCCGGCCGGGACGCCGAGCAGCCGCCCGGCCCGCCGGCGGTGCCAGGCCGCCCAGCCCCGCCCCGCCGCCGGCGCGAGCAGCACCGGGAGCGCGAGCGCCGTGGCCACGGCGGTGGCCAGCGTGCCCAGCAGGTAGCCCGACCCGGACGACAGCCGGGAGACCGAGCCGGACGACAGCCAGGACGTCGAACCGGAGAACAGCCGGGAGACCGAGCCGGGGAGAGCGCGGTCACGCATGCGCACCTCCTCCTGACCTGCGTACCGGGGCACCAGTATCCCGTCACCGTCCGCGGCCGGACACTACAGCGGGCTGTACCAAGGGCGTGCGGCCGGCTGTATCGTGCCGGGCGTCCGGCCGGAATAGCGTCCCCGGCCATGAAACCGACACGTGTGCGGCCGCTCGGCCGTCTGGTCCCGGCCATCGCACTGACCGCCCTGATCGCCCTGTCCGTCGCCGTCGCGCCCCCGGCCGGAGCCGACGCCGGCGCGCCCGCGGCGACCGGCGGGAAACCCCCGGCGCTCGACTGGAAACGCTGCTCCCTGGGCCCGGACGACGCCGTCGGCAGGCAGCTCGACCAGGCGGGCGCGCGCTGCGCGGAGCTCGCCGTCCCGCTCGACCACTCCAGGCCGGGCGGCCGCGCCATCAAGCTCGCGCTGTCCCGCATCCCCGCGACCGACCGCGCCCATCGCCTCGGCGCCCTGGTGCTCAACAGCGGCGGCCCCGGCGAGAGCACGCTCGGCATGCCCCTGCGGACCCGCGCGGCCATGAAGGACGTCGCCGCCCGGTACGACGTCATCGGCCTGGACCCGCGTTTCGTCGGGCGCAGCACGCCGCTCGACTGCGGCTGGCCCATCGGCCTGTGGCTGCGCTCGGCCGGCTCGACCCGCGCCCGGTTCGACCACCAGGTGGCGGTGCAGCGCGACCTGGCCGAGCGCTGCGCCCAGCGGCACGCCGACGTGCTCCCGTACGCCAACACCCGCGACACGGCCCGCGACATCGACCTCGTGCGCCGAGCCCTGGGGGAGCGCCGGATCTCCTTCCTCGGCTACTCCTACGGCAGCTACCTGGGCGCGGTCTACACGCAGATGTTCCCCGGCCGCACCGACCGGGTGGTCCTGGACAGCGCGGGCGACCCGGGCAAGTGGGGCCCCAGGGCGATGCGGGGCACCGAGGACGAGGCGGACCGCGCGCTGCGCGCCTGGGCGTCCTGGGCCGCCGGACGCCACGGAACCTACGGGCTCGGCGCGACCCCCGCCCGCGTGCTCGCCACCGTGGACACGATCGTCGCCGCCGCGGAGGAGCGTCCGCTGCGCGTCGGGGCGTACGAGGTGGACGACCAGGCGGTCCCGTACCTGCTCTCCGTCGGCTCCGCGAACGACCGTCCCGAGGCGCGCGCCGAGTTCGCCGCCACCGTCCGGACCCTGAACGAGGCCGCGCACGGCCGCCGCGCCGAACCCGGCGCCGAGCTCGCCGGATTCCTGGCGTTCGTCCTGACCGGCGCCGGTTCGCCGCTGGCCAGCCCGGCCGCCGCGATCACCTGCGGCGACCGGGCCGCGCCGGGCGACCCCGACGTCTACTGGGACGACGTCCAGCGCAGCCGGGCGCGTCACCCGCTCTTCGGCCCGGTCAAGAACAACATCTGGCCCTGCGCCTTCTGGCCGGACGAGCCGCGCGAGCCGCTCACGCACGTCGCCAACCCCACCCCCGCGCTGATCGTGTCCGCCACCGGCGACACCGCCACCACCTACGAGGGCAGCAAGGCCATGCACCGGGCGCTGACCGGCTCCCGCCTGCTCACCCTGCGCGGCGCCATCGCCCACGGGATCTACGGCGAGTACGGCAACGCCTGCGTGGACGCCAAGGTCAACGCCTACCTGGCCACCGGCGCACTCCCCGCCACCGACCAGACCTGCCGCCCCTGACCGGCCCGCCGATGGGAGGCCGGGCTAGGGAGGGCCGGGCTCGGGAGGGCCGGGCTCGGGAGGGCAGGGCTCGGGAAACGGTGCTCCCCGCCCTC
The DNA here is from genome assembly GCF_053601695.1 of Nonomuraea sp. NPDC004702. Lineage (NCBI taxonomy): Bacteria > Bacillati > Actinomycetota > Actinomycetes > Streptosporangiales > Streptosporangiaceae > Nonomuraea > Nonomuraea sp. NPDC004702. Next base: position 22,749 of record NZ_JBSGCE010000041.1, on the reverse strand, counting down.
GGTCGCGAGGGCGGGGAGCGGGGCCTGGTGGTCCGCCGCCCGCGTTAGCGGCCTCTCACCCGTACCTCCGCCAGGGCGAGCGGGTCGGTGCCGGAGGAGAGCTGGATGCGCACGTGCCGGCCGGTGGTGCCGGCGGGCAGTTTGACCGTGCTGGGCCGGCCGGCCTGTTCCTGCACGTGCACGGCGGTCACGCCCGGCGTCGTGCGGGCCGCCTCCAGGCCGTCGGCGGTGATCGGCTGCTCGGAGGACATCACCCAGTAGTCCCGCAACCGTTCGGCGCAGCAGTCGGTGCGGTTCCAGATCTCCACGCTGTCCAGCGCGGCCGAGGCCCCCAGATCGACCTGCCACCAGGCTTCCCTGGCCGGTTCCTGGGTGTGGGTGACCGAGCCGTTCCAGAAGCCGCCGTCGGTGTTGCCGTCCACGGCCCGCGCGGCCGGGGCGTCGTAGCCGGTGCTCTGCTGGGTGGCCGGCTTGCCCTGGGCCAGGTTCGGCAGCACCACCGAGACGGGGAGCCGGTACGCCGCGCGCAGCCGTCCGGACTTGAGCGTCGCCTGGATCCCGAGCGCGGCGGGCTCGGCCCCGGGCGGCACGGTCACGGTGACCGGCACCTCGGTGCTCGCCCCGGCGGCCAGGCGGCCGATCCGGGTGCTCGCCGGGGTGACCGTCCAGCCGTCGGGCGCGGCGAGGGTCAGCGAGGCCGCGCGCAGCGGCGTGGAGCCGGGGTTGGTGACGGTCACCTTGCCGGTGAGGGTCTCACCGGCCTGCGCCTGCTCGGGCAGGTCGGTGCCGAAGCGCGGCAGGGCCGTCACCCCGGGCGTCTCGATCTTGAACGAGTAGGCGTACTGCCCGGTCTCGGCGGGCGTGGTGACGACCACCCGGCCCTGCTCGTCGCGCTGCCACGGCAGCGGGCCGGCGTCGGAGCCGAGCAGCGTGATCCGCGTCCCGGGGCCCGCCGGCACGTCCGCGCCCAGCGTGAGCCGCTCGCCCGGCCACTTCAGCGCGGTCGCGTAGAGGACGCCGTCCTTGACGGTGTACCGGACGTCGTCCGGGCCGCCCTTCTCCTCGGCGCGCGTCCAGTACGTGGTGCCGTACATGGCCTCGCCGTTGACCTTCAGCCAGGAGCCCATGTCCAGCAGCCGTTCCCGCTGCACGTCGGGGATGGTGCCGTCGGCCTTCGGGCCCACGTCCAGCAGCAGGTTGCCGTTCTTGCTGACGATGTCCACGAAGGAGTCCACGAGCTGGTCGGAGGTCAGGTAGTCCTCGATGGGCTCGTTCTGGTTGTAGCCGTAGGAGTGCGCGATGCCGCGGCTGGCCTCCCACTTGACGGGGTCGATGTCCGGCTTGACGGAGTACTCGGGCGTCTGGAAGTCCAGCTCGTGGCTCTCCAGCGCGCCGCTCTCGATCTTGCACCGGTTGGCGACCGCGACCTCCTTGCCCTTCTTCGCCGCCTTGTTGTAGTAGTCGGCGATCACCCCGGCGGTCTGCCACTGGGCGGCCGAGCGGTCCCATTGGCCGTCGCACCACAGGATGTCGGGGTCGTAGCCGTCGATCAGCTCGCGCATCTGCGGGAGCATGTAGTCCTTGACGTAGTCGCCGCTCTGCGGGGCCCCGGTGTAGGGCACCGGCTGGCCGGTGTACGGGTTGGTCGCCGGGTGGCCGGTGAACAGCGGGTTGTACCACTCCATGAGCGAGTAGTAGAAGCCCGCGCGCAGCTTCCCGTCGGCGCGGGCCGCGGTGAACAGCTCCTTGGCCAGGTCGCGCTTCGGGCCCATCGCCATGGTGTCGCGCTCGCTCACCTTGCTGTCCCACAGGGCGACGCCCTCGTGGTGCTTGGAGGTGAGGACGAAGTACTTGGCCCCGGCGTCGTTGAAGAGCTTGACCCAGTCGGCGGCGTCGAACTTCTCGGCCTTCCACTGCTCGGCGAAGCGGTCGTAGGCGAAGTCCGGCCCGTAGGTGTCCCGGTGGTAGCTGTTGGTCGCGTTCCCGGGGGAGTTCATGTAGTACCAGTACCACTCGGCGTAACTGCCGCGCGGGCCCCAGGCCGGGACGGAGTACGCCCCCCAATGGAGGAAGATGCCGAACTTGTCGTTGTTGAACCAATTAGGGGTCGGGTGACTGTTCAGGGATTCGACGGTCGGCTCGTAGGGGCCGTCCGTGGCGGCCTGGGCAGGAGCGGGAAGACATCCGATGATACTGAGCATGGAGACGGCGAGAAGTCGACGTAAGCGGGCCATGTCCACTCCAAAGCGGGGGGAGAGATTGGAGGAAAGGTAGCCCGATCTTTGATCTCTCGGCAAGAGCTGCGCGGAGATTCATCCGATGTCTGTCTGGAGAGGCGTAGCGGTCAGAAGTAGTCCGCCGGCCAGTGGGCGGCGTTCTCCGCGCCCACCACGGGGCCCGGGTCGCCCAGGATCGCGCGGGCCATCCCCGTGCGGTCCCGCTCCCGGACGACGCTCCCGAACAGGTGCGGCAGGGCCGGCTCGCCCCAGGTCAGCCGGGCCCTGCCGGTACGGACGCCCCGGGCCGCCGCCTCGGCGGCCAGCGCGGAGAGCACCCCGGGCAGGTCCCCGGCCACCTCCAGCACGTCGAGGACGCCGCCGTCCCAGCGCACGGCGGCGTACCCGGCGTCCCCGGCCAGCAGCTCGACCGGGTCGCCGTACCAGATGGGCAGCCGGTCCCGCCAGTGCGCCTCGTCGCGCACGGCGGTCAGCGGACGCCGCGCGTTGTGCCGCTCGTACACCTCCCGCAGCACCGCCGCCTCGCCGGCCGGGATCCTGCGCAGCTCCCGCCCGGCCGGGCCGGTCCGGCGCAACGGGCCGGACACCGTCCGCAGCTCGAAGCCGGTCCAGTCCTTGTAGACCCCGGGCGTGCCGGTGAACAGCAACGACCAGGCGCAGCCGTCGGCCGCCATCGCCTCGGCCGCCATCGCCAGCAGCCGCCGGACGTGCCCGCGCCCGCGGACCGACGGATGGGCGGCGACGTTGGCCACGCCCCCTGTCCGCACCTCGCCGCCCAGGCCGTCGTGCAGCCGGCGCGGCAGGTAGTACACGCAGGCCGACACGTCGCCGGTCACGAACGTCCGGCCGTACCGGCCGGGGTCGGTCTCGTACAGGGGCACCACGTGCGGGGCGTCGAAGCAGGCGGCCCACAGCGCGTAGAGCGCCTCCCGGTCGCCCGGACGGGCGGTGCGCAGGGACGTCATCCCATCCTCCCCAGCAGCTCCGGCGTCACCTCGTGCGCCAGCGGGAGGCCGCCGGCGTACCGGGCGATCTCCTCGACCACCACCCGGCCCTGACGGGCCCGCCCCGAATCGGTGCCGGCCGCCTGGTGCGGGGTGAGCAGCACGTTCGGCAGCGCGCGGAACGGGTGCCCGACCGGCAGCGGCTCCTCGTCGAAGACGTCGATCGCCGCGTCCAGCCGTCCCGGACGCAGCTCGGCCAGCAGGGCGGCCTCGTCCACCAGCCACGACCTGGCGGTGTTGACCAGCCCGGCGCCGTCGGGCATCAGCGCCAGCTCCCGCGCCCCGAGCAGGTGGCGCGTCTCCGGCAGCGCCGGGGCGTGCACGGCCACGATCCGGCTGGTGGACAGCAGCTCGTCCAGCTCCACGGCGCCCTCGTGGTACGGGTCGGCGACGGTGACCTCGGCGCCGAGCGCGCGGACGAGGTCGAGGTAGGCCCGGCCGGTCCTGGAGGCGCCGATGACGCCGATCGGGCAGCCGAGGATCTCCCGCCTGGCCGGCGCCCGCTCGGCCGCCTCCCACGGCCGGCCGCCGCGCAGGGCGTGGTCGAAGCGGTGCACCTGGTGCAGCAGCGCCAGCGTGAACGTCAGCGCCACCTCGGCCACCGACCGGGCCATGGCCGCGCCCGCCTGCGTCACCCGGACGCCCCGCGCCCACAGCTCGCCGGTCACGAACGGCTTGACCGTCGCTCCGGTGTGCGCGACCAGCCGCAGCCCCGGCGCCCGGTCGAGCAGCTCGGCGGTCAGCGGCGGCACCCCCCAGGAGGTCACCAGCACCTCGGTGCCGGGCAGCGCCTCGGGCAGCGCGCGGTGGTCGTCGAGCAGCCGCACGTCCCCCAGGGCCAGCAGGGCGGCGGGGTCGGGGAAGAACTGCGCGCGCAGCGGCGGCGGGACGCTGACCAGGACGCGCACGGCGGAGTCAGCCGAGCCAGGCATCGCGGTGCTCCGCCACGAAGTCGTCGTCGGTCAGCCACGGGTAGGCGGCGCTGACCCGGGTCAGCTCCTCGGCCTGGCCGGGGGAGAGGCCCTCGTCCGGGTCGAGGCACCAGGTGCCGGCCAGCAGGCCCTGCCTGCGCAGCACCTCGTGCACGCCGGCGATGCAGCCGGCGAAGGCGTTGGCGCTGTCGAAGACGGCGGCGTTGGCGTCGGTGAGCGCCGTGGCCCGGCCCCACCACCGCGCCGGGTCGTCGCGCAGGCCGTCGACCATCTCCACCGCCGCCCGCGTCCACACCGCCCACTGGCCGAGCAGGCCGCCGGCGAAGCGCAGGCCGCCGGGCAGCTCGGCCAGCAGGTCGCCGATGATGTGGTCGTCGTTGCCCGTGTAGAGGGCGACCTGGTCGGCCCGGTCGGAGGCGGCCACGCCGTGCGCCACGTCCAGCGAGCGGTAGCGGTCGAACGCCGCCACCTTCACCGCGACCGTGGAGGGCTGGTCGGCCAGGGCCCGCCAGAAGCCGCGCGACAACACCGGCCCGCCGATCGCCGCCTGGAGGTAGAAGCCGACGACCGGCAGCACCTCGCCCACGGCCCGCGCCCGCGCCAGCAGGTCGTCCTCGGAGGCGCCGGGCACGACCGGCGAGAGCAGCACGGCGTCGTACCCCAGCGAGGCGGCCAGCTCGGCCTCGGCCACCGCCTGCGCGGTCGGCCCGCACGCCCCGGCGACCAGCACCGGCCGCTCCCGGGCGGAGTCGCGGGCGGACTCACGGGCGACGTCGGCGGCCAGCCGGAGGACCGGCTCCAGCAGCCCGGCCCCGCGGATCTCGAACTGGGTCGTGTGCACGCCCACGGCCAGGCCGCCGGCCCCCGCCGCCAGGTAGTACCGGGTGAGCGCGGCCTGGCGGCGCTCGTCCAGCGTCCGGTCCGCGGTGAGCGCCAGCGGGTGGGCGGGGATGACGGTCCCCGCCCGCAGGCGCGACAGCGCGGGGTTCGGCGTGGGCATCAGAATCTCCCGTCTCGTACGGCGAACTTGGTGGGCTTGCCCGACGTCGGCAGCCCGGCGGCCAGCCAGTCGGCCTGCCAGTCGACCAGCGTGCCCAGCGGCACGTTCGGGTAGCCGAACAGGCGGTGGCACAGCGTGGCGTCGTTCAGCAGCGCCGTCGCGGCCTCCGCGCCCTCGAAGGACACCGGCGTGCCGAGGCGCGCGCCGAAGGCGGCGGCCACCCGGCGCACCGAGGCGGTCTCGGGGCCGGTCAGGTTCAGCGTGAACGGCGTGCCCGCCGTCGCGTGGCCCAGCGAGCGCAGCACGACCTCGTTGGCGTAGCCCTGCCACACCACGTTGACGTGCCCGGTCGTCACGTCCACCGGAGCGCCGGACAGCACCCGCTGCCCGATGTCGGCCAGCACGCCGTACCGCAGGTCCACGGCGTAGTTGAGGCGGACGATCGTCACGGCCGTGCCGCGGGCGGCGGCCGCGTGCTCGAAGACGCGCTCGCGGCCGAGGCAGCTCATCGCGTACTCGCCCACCGGCCCGACCGGGTCGCCCTCGACGCTCCCGCCGGATGACAGGGGCACCAGCGGGTAGACGTTGCCCGTGGACAGCGCCGCGACGCGCGCACCGCCGTACCGCTCGGCGACGCGGGCGGGCAGGGCCGCGTTGACGACCCAGGCCAGGTACGGCGCGGCGGACGTGCCGAACTTCGCCCCGACCATGAAGACCACGTCCGCGGCGTCGGGCAGCGTGCCCAGGTCGCCGTCGAGCAGGTCGAAGGGGACGACGTCCACGCCGTGCGCGGCGAGGGCGCCGGCCGCCGCGCGGTCGGACCACCGGGAGACGGCGAAGACGCGGTCGTCGCCGCGACCGGCGGCGTCCAGGCCGCGCCGGGCCAGGCGGCACAACGTGGGCCCCATCTTGCCCCCGGCGCCCAGCACGACCAGGTCGCCGGAGCCGGCGGCGAGGTCGGCGACGAGCGACTCGGACGGGCGGGTGAGGTGCTCTTCCAGATCGTCGACGGAGGTGAACATCAACCCTTGATCCCCGACATCGTGACTCCTTCGGTGAAATAACGCTGGCCGACCAGGTAGGCGGCGAAGATCGGTACGAACGCGACCGTGGCCCCGGCCAGCACGACGCTGAGCGGCACGTTCTCCGTCTGCAGGGAGGCGATGCCCACGGTCAGGGTGCGCATGTCGGCGCCGCCGCCGATGATGAGCGGCCAGAGCAGGTCGTTCCAGTGCCACAGGAAGACGAAGACGCCCAGCGTGGCCAGGATCGGCTTGCACAACGGCAGGACGATCCTGATGAAGATCCGCCATTCGGAGGCGCCGTCGAGCCGGGCCGCCTCGAACAGCTCGTCCGGCAGGCCCATGATGAACTGCCGCATGAGGAAGACCGCCTGCGCGTTGGCGAGCGTCGGCAGGATCAGCCCCCAGTACGTGTCCACCCCGCCCAGCTCGGCGATGAGCATGAAGGTCGGGATGAGCGTCACGTGGTAGGGCACCATGACCATGGCCAGGAACGACCAGAACATGGGCTCGCGGCCGGGGAACCGTTTCTTGGCGAAGGCGTATCCGGCCAGCGAGGCCAGCAGCAGCACGGCCACCACGCTGACCACGGAGTAGATCAGCGTGTTGACGGTCCAGGTGACCAGGTCGCGGCCGCCCAGCACCTCGCCGTAGGCGCTGAAGTCGACCGGCCAGGGCAGCATGCTCTCCGGGAACGTCACGGCCGTGCCCGGCTTCAGCGACAGCACGACCATCGCGTAGAACGGGAACAGCGTGACCGGCGTGGCGACGGCCAGCAGGACGAACCTGGCCACCTTGCCGCCCCTGGTCGGCTCCAGCGCCTTGTACGGGCGGTATGTCGTCACTTCGACCTCCCGATCATCAGGCGCTGGACCAGCGCGACCACGAGGGTCATGACGAACAGCGCGACGCCGATGGCGCTGGCGTAGCCGAAGTCGAAGTTCTTGAACGCCTGCTCGTACAGGGCCATGACCAGCGTGAAGCTGCCGTGCGCCGGGCCGCCGCCGGTCATCACGTAGACCAGGTCGAACACCTGGAAGGAGTTCGTCGTCTCGATCACGGCGACGAAGAACAGCGCGGGGCGCAGCTGCGGGGCCACGATGTAGCGGAACCGCTGCCAGGTGGAGGCGCCGTCGGTGAGCGCGGCCTCCTCCAGCTCCCGCGGCAGGTCCTGCAGCCGGGCCAGGACGATCAGCATGCCGTACCCGAACCTGGACCAGACCGAGACGATCACCAGGGCCGGGATGACCAGCGTGGTGGAGGCCAGCCAGGACTGCCCGGTGAGCTTGGTGATCGGCCCCTCGGAGGAGAACAGCCAGGTGAAGACCGTCCCGGCCAGGACCAGGCTGGTGACGACGGGCAGGAAGAAGACCGAGCGGAAGAAGGCCGCCCCGCGGAAGGCGCGGCGCACCAGCAGCGCCATGCCCACCGAGGCGGCCATCGACGCCGGCACGTACAGGATCGTGTAGATCAGCGTGATGCGCAGCGACTCCCAGAAGACGGGGTCGGCGGCCATCCGCCGGTAGTTGTCCACGCCGGTCCACTCCGGGCTGGCGCCGATGGAGGAGTCGAAGAACCCCAGCAGCACCCCGGCGACGGACGGGCCGAACCGGAACAGCAGGAAGAGCAGGAGGCACGGCAGGACGAACAGCAGTCCGGTCCGCGCCTCCCACCGCCTGACGTCGATCGCCGCCATCAGCCACCCAGCAGCGCGTCCGCGGCCTTGGCCGCGTCGGCGAGCGCCTGCTCGGGCGTCTTCTTGCCGATCAGCGCGGCCTGGATCTCGGGAGCCAGGACGCCCATCACGTCACGCGCCTTCTCGTGCAGCGGCCCGGCCGTGGTCAGGTCGAGCGCCTTCTCCACCTCGGCCTGCACCGGGTCGGCCGCGTACAGCGAGCCGGTGGACTTGCGCGGGGAGAAGTAGCCCGAGGCCAGGTCGTAGGCCTTGCTCGGGGCGGCGCCGGTGGCGAAGCCGATCCACTTGCCCGCCGCCTCCTTGTGGTCGGACGCCTTGAGCAGGGCCAGCGAGCCGACCGTGCCGTAGGCGACCTGCTTGGCGTCGGTCAGCGGCGGCAGGACCTTGATGTTCTCCTTGCCCCAGAACGACTCGACGTCGGCGGGCAGCTGCTGCCAGGTGCAGGCCACCTTGTTCTGGGCGGTCCTGGTCTGCTCGAACTTGGGCAGCCCGGTCAGCAGGTCCTTCTCCACGTAGCCGCCGTCGGCCAGCTTCTTCAGGAAGGTCAGCGCCTTGACGCCCTCGGCGCCGCCGAACGCCGCCGACTTGCCGTCGGGGCTGAACACGTCGCCGCCCGCCTGCCACAGCAGCGGGTAGAACGACTGGTTGAGGGTGGCGGCGGGGTCGGCCCAGTAGTTGGTGACGTCGACGTCCTTGGCCTTGAACTTCGGGGCCAGGGCGAGCACGTCGTCCCAGGTCTTGGGGAACTCGGTGACGCCGGCGGCGTCGAACGCCTTCTGGTTGCAGACCAGCGGGTTGGCCGACATGAGGATCGGCGCGCCCATGACCTTGCCGTCGATGGTGACCGACTTCAGGGCGTTGTCCCGGTAGTCGGCCTTGTCGGCGAGGTAGGCGTCCACCGGCTCCAGCGTCCTGGCGTACTTGGGGAGCTGGTCGGGGATGAGGTAGACCACGTCGGGCGCCTTGTTGCCGGCGATCGCCGTGGACAGCGCCTCGTCGCGCTTGGCCCACGGGTAGATCTCGACCTTGACGTCGATGTTCGGGTTGGCCGCCTCGAACGCCTTGGTCTGCTCGTCCCAGAACGCCTGGTGCTTGGGCTGGTCGGCGATGTTCGGGTAGATCCACATGGTCACGGTCTGCTTCTCGTCGCCTCCGGAGCCGCCGCCGCAGGCGGTCAGCGTGCCGAGGGCGGCCGCAGCGGCGGCCAGCGCGCGCAGTCGCATGATGGTTCCTTCCTAGAATGCGGGCACGGTGACGACCGTGCCGCTGTGCCGGGCCTTCTCGGCGGCGAAGACCGCGAGGTGGCTGTGGAGCGACTCGGTGGGGCCCGAGCGCACGTGTGCGGGGTCGCCGGTGGCCAGCGCGGTGACGAAGGCGTCCATCACGCCGTCGTCGCCGCCGCCGTGGCCGTCGCCGGCGTTCGAGCCGGTCTCGGCGACGCTGCGGCGGCTGCTGCGGCCGTCGCGGAAGTCGAGGACCTCGACCGACTCGCCGTCGCCGATCAGCCGCCCGTGGGTGCCGAAGATCCTGGTCTGGCGGTGGGTCTGCTCGGTGAAGGCGGTCATGGTGAAGGTCGCGGTCGCGCCGCCGGTCAGCTGCATGGCGAGCACCTGGTGGTCGACCACGTCGTTGTCGCAGGCGTAGACGCACCTGCCGTACGGGCCGGTGCGCAGGGCGTCCATGACCTGCTCCTCGTTCTCGCCGAGGACGCTGGTCGGCCAGTCGTAGCCGCGGTCCAGGTACAGCCGGGGCGCCGAGTACGGGCACCGGGGCTCCAGGACGCAGTCGAGGCAGCGGTCGGCGGCCTGCTCCGGGCGCCGCTCGGGCCTGAAGTGGCCGAGCGAGCCGAAGCTGGCGACCTGCTCGATCCTGAGCCCGGTGACGTAGGTCAGCCAGTCGAGGTCGTGGGAGGACTTGGCCAGCAGCATCGGGCTGGCCAGGCGCTCGCTGCGCCAGGGGCCGCGCACGTAGGAGTGCGCCTGGTGCCACCAGCCGACCGGCTCCAGGTGCTCGACGCTCATGACCTCGCCGAGCACGCCGCTGTCCACGGTCTCCTTCACCAGCGCGGTGTAGGGCGTGTAGCGCAGCACGTGGCAGACGGCGAGCAGCACGCCGGTCTCGCCGACGGCCGAGACGATCTCGCGGCACTCCTCCTCGGTCGGCGCCATGGGCTTCTCGACGAGCAGCGCGTAGCCCGCCCGTGCCAGGGCGATGGCGGGCTCGACGTGCAGGCGGTCCTGGGTGGCCAGGACGACGGCGTCGGCCACCCGCTCGCGCAGCAGGTCGCGCCAGTCGCCGAACTCGCGCACGCCTGGGCCGGCCAGCTTGGCCCGGCGGGCGGGGTCGGGGTCGGCCACGGCGACCAGCTCCGCGCGATCGGGGTGCGCGGCGATCCAGGAGGCGTAGGTCTGCCCCCGGTTGCCCGCTCCCGCGACCGCCAGCGTTATTTTTCGCACCTAAATCACCAGATTTCCTGATGTGAGGACCTTCGGGCCGTCGGCCGGCAGCTCCCTGGCGACGCCCTCCTCGACGTTGCCCGTGTGCTGGACCACCTCGAAGGCCTTGATCGACAGACGGCCGCCGCCGAACTGGCAGCCGGTCGCCGCGTAGCGGTTCCGGCCGGCGTCGAGCTGGACGTGGGCTCCGGCGTTCTGGCTGCGGACCCCGGCCAGCTGCCAGGAGACCAGCCCGGCGGCCTCCACCCGCGACAGCCCGGCCTCGGCCAGCTCGGTGCCGCCGTCGAGGCGGATGCGCTGGTCGGCCTTGCCGGCGGCGGCCAGGCCCACGTTCTTCACCGTGCAGCCGGTCAGCGCCACCGAACCGGCCAGGACCAGCGGGGCCGCGCCCTCGGCGCCGTTCAGCGTCGAGCCGGACAGGCGCAGGTCCGCGCCGTTGAAGGCGTTGCCGTTCAGGCCGTGGAACGTGGTGCGGCTGACGTGCAGCGGCGCGGTCACGTTCGCCTGGACGATCTCGCTCTTGGCCGGGACGTTGAAGACGCAGCCCTCGATGATGTTGGGCCGCCGCGACAACTTCGACTGCTGGGAGACGATGAGCGTGTGGCTGGCCGAGCAGCCGCGCATCTGCACGCCGTCGGCGTTGACCCAGATCATGCCCGAGCCCTCCAGCGACGGCTTGCCGATGACCTGGAGGTCCTCCAGCGTCAGGTCGGTGACCTTCACCCGGGCCACGAACCACGAGCAGACGTGCTTGCGCACCGTGATGCGCTTGGCCGCCGAGCCCCAGGCCGCGCCGGAGTTGGCGAAGGTCATCAGGCCGGAGTTGCCGGTGTAGGTCAGGTCGTGCTCGTACTGGCCGTGGGTGACGAACGGGCCCTGGTCGTCGCCGTCGCCGTGGCAGTTCTCCACGTAGCAGTAGGCGCTGGCGGTGAAGTCGTTCAGGTGCCGGGCGTTGGCCGTGTGGCAGTCGCGGACGTGGCCGTACAGGCAGTAGATCTGCTGGGTCAGGTAGCCCGCCCCGCCCCAGGTCACGCTGGCGGGGTTCTTCAGCGTGCAGCGCTCGGTGCGGAAGTGGGTGGCCCAGCGCCGCATGATCAACGGCCAGAACGTGCCCGTGCCGTGGATGCCCTCGACGTCGCAGTGGACGGCGTACTCGTAGGCCAGCGGGTGCGAGCCGGTGTACTGGTCGCCGTCCGCGACGCCCTCGAAGCGCAGGTTGCGCACGTGCACGCGCTCGACCGGCTCGACCAGGGTCCAGGTGATCGTGCGGCCGGCGGCCAGCTCCCAGCCGTTCTTGTAGTTGACCCGGATGTGCGTGCCGTCGACGATCTGGGTGACCTCGACCAGCTTCTGCAGCTCGCGCTCCCAGCGGCCGGACAGCGCGTTGACCTCGGCGCTCCACCACTGCCCGACCTTGAAGGCGGCGGAGTCGGCGACCTCGAAGACGTCCGACAGGTCGGGCACCGGGGCGCTCAGCTTGTGGCTGACCGTGGTGGCGGTGACCTTGCCGCGGAAGAACATCACCGCCGCGAACGGGTCGTCCTGGCCCGCCTTCTCGATGCCGGCGGTGGTCATGGTGTGGCCGCCGAAGTCGAGCACCAGGTCCGAGCGCTGGAACTTGTGGCGCTTGACGAAGTTGAGGTCGGTGTGGGCCTCGATCCTGGAGATGGCCGGGTCGCCGACCATGGCCTCCAGGGCGTCGTCGGCGGGGGTCTTGTCGTCGAAGACGCCGAAGGCGCGGAAGTCGAGGCAGCCGTCGTGCAGCTGGATCCAGCGGCCCTTGGGCGCGGAGCCGAGCACGGTGCCGCCGTTGGCGGGCGCGGTGGAGGCGGCGTCCCAGCGGACGAGCTTGCCGCCGCCGTCGCCCGGCTTGAGATAGCCCGCGACCTGCGCCAGCGTGCCGTCCGTCAGTTTGGCGGCCTCGAAGGCGAGCAGTTCGGCCACGGTGGCGACCGCCTGCACCTCGTCCTTGGGCTTCTTGTCCGGCTCGGCGAGCGCGGGCTTGGCCATCAGGACGGTGCCGACAGCCGCTAAACCGGTGACGCGCAGGATGTCACGACGTTCCATGGGGGTGGTTCCTTACAGTGCGAGGGTGTCGGCGATGAGGACGCGGGGGCCGGCGGGCGGGAAGGCGCGCTCGACGCCCTCCTCGGTGCAGCCGGTGTGCACCAGGACGGTGGTGGCGGTCAGGTCGAGCCGGCCGCCGGTGAACCGGGAGCCGGTGGCGCGCCAGCGGTTGTCGCCGGTGGCCGGCTCGACGCGGGTGCCGGTGGCCGTGCAGGCGGCCAGTTCCCAGGTCAGGACGCCCGGACCGGCGGCCCGGCCGAGCGCGGCGTTCTCCAGCGTGACGCCCTCCAGGCGCAGCCGCTGGTCGCGCACGGCGCTCAGCTCGACGCGCACGCCGTCGAGCCGGCCACCGCTGATCACGACGTCGGCCGAGCCCACCGAGACCTTGCCCGATCCGCTCAGGACGCAGCCGGTGAAGCGCAGGGGGCCGGAGCCGCGCAGGGTGGCGCCGTCGAGACCGGTGATGGCGCACTCCTTGAAGTGCAGCGCGTTGCTCACCGGCGTCTGCACCAGCACCTGGTCCTTCGGCAGCTCGAAGGAGCAGCCCTCGATGACGTTGGGCCGGCCGGAGCGGCTGGACCGCTGGCCGATCGCGACGGTCTTGGCCGAGCAGCCGCGCATGTGCAGGCCGTCGGCGTTCACCTGGAGCGTTCCCGCCGGGTCGAACGTCGAGCGCGGGATCACCCGGACGTCCTCCAGCGTCAGGTCGGTGATCTTGGTTCCGGCGACGAACCACGAGCACAGGTGCTTGCGCACGGTGATGCGCTTGGCGCTGGTGCCCCAGAGCGCGCCGCTGTTGGCGATGTCCATGAGGCCGGAGTTGCCGGTGAAGACCAGGTCGTGCTCGTACTGGCCGTGGGTGGTGAAGGGGTTGCCGCCCTCGTCGTCGCCGTCGCCGTGGCAGTTCTCGACCGTGCAGTAGGCGCTGGCGGTGAAGTCGTTGAGATGGCGGACGTTGGAGGTGGTGCAGTCGGCCACGTGGCCGTACAGGCAGTAGATCTGCTGGGTCAGGTAGCCGGCTCCGCCGTACATGACGGTCGGGGGGTTCTTCAGGCTGCAGCGCTCGGTGCGGAAGTGGGTGCACCAGCGTCGCATGATCACCGGCCAGAAGCTGCCGGTGGCGTGCACGTCCTCGACGTCGCAGTGGACGGCGTACTCGTAGGCGATCGGGTGCGAGCCGGTGTACTCGTCGCCGCCCGGGGCCGCCTCGAAGCGCAGGTCGCGCACGTGCACGCGCTCGACCGGCCGGACCAGCGTCCAGGTCAGCGTACGGCCGGCGGCCAGCTCCCAGCCGTTCTTGTAGTTGACCCGGACGTGCCGGCCGTCGACGACCTGGGTGATCTGGACCAGGCGCTGGAGCTCGCGTTCGTACGTGCCGGCCAGCGCGTCGACCTGCACGGCCCACCACTGGCCGACCTGGAACTGCCGGGAGTCGACCTCGAAGACGTCGGCCAGGTCGGGGAGCGTGGCCGTGAGCGTGCCGGTGATGGTGGTCCCGGTCCGCTCGCCCTGGAAGAACAGGACCGCGCCGAAGGGGTTGTCGTGGGAGTTCTTCTCGATGCCGGCGGTGGTCATGGTGTGGCCGCCGAAGTCGAGCACCAGGCCGGAGCGCCGGAAGGTGTGGCGCTTGACGAAGTTGAGGTCGGTGCGGGCCTCGATCCTGGAGACGGCGGGGTCGCCGACCATGGCCTCCAGGGCGTCGTCGGCGGGGGTCTTGTCGTCGAAGACGCCGAAGGCGCGGAAGTCGAGGCAGCCGTCGTGCAGCTGGATCCAGCGGCCCTTGGGCGCGGAGCCGAGCACGGTGCCGCCGTTGGCGGGCACGGTGGAGGCGGCGTCCCAGCGGACGAGCTTGCCACCGCCGTCACCGGCGCGGTGATAGCCCGCGACACGCAGCAGCGTGCCGTCGGCGAGTCGGGAGGCGTCGAGCGCGAGAAGGCGCGCGACGTCGGCTACATGGTTCATGGGGGGAGGCCTTCGGGAGCGGGGTGATGGGAAGGCCGGGCGACGTGCGAAGGCGGGCAGGCGGCGGTGCTGCGGCCAGACGTCCGGCGCCGGGGGCCGCGGCGCTCGGAGTCGGATCTTCGCCCGAAACGATTGGCGAGGACGCTAGACAGTGGATGAGGCATCTGTCAAGCCGTCACGTGGCATGCCCGAGATGCTGGGAGATCATCGCCGCCGTCTCTCTCACCTCCCGGCCGAGCTCCTGGTAGCGCCAGGCGGGCAGGTCGCGCTTGAGCGAGGTGATGCTGATCGCGCCGACGCAGGCGCCGGTGTGGTCGCGCAGCGCGCTGCCGATGCAGAAGATGCCGTCGGCGTCCTCCTCGTCGTCGACCGCGTAGCCGAGTTCCCTGACCGTCTTCAGGTGGGCCAGCAGCACCGGCAGCTCGGTGATCGTGTTGCCGGTGCGGCGCGGCAGGCCGACGTGGCCGACGACCCTGGCGACCTCCTCGTCGTCCATCTCGGCCAGCAGCGCCTTGCCCAGCCCGGTGCAGTGGGGCAGCTCTCTGGTGCCCATCCGCAGGTCGACCTGGATGCGCTCGCCGTTGCTCACCTGGTCGACGACGACCGCCTGGCCGGCCTCGGGCACCGCGAGCCTGGAGTTCATCCCGGTGCGTTCGGTGAGCGCGACCAGCGCGGGGCGGGCCACGTCGCGCAGCGAGAGCTGCTCCTGGGCCCTGGCGCCCAGCCTGGACAGCGCCATGCCCAGCCGGTAGCGGCGGTTCATGCCCTCGCCGTCGTCGGCGACCAGGCTGTAGCCGCGCAGCGTGTAGAGGGTGGCGAAGGCGGCGCTCTTGCTCAGCCCGCAGGCCGCGGCGACCTCGGTCACGCTCATGCCGCCACCCGGCCCCACGCGGGACAGGACCTCCAGCACCTCGGCGGCGCGGGCGACGCTGCGGACCCAATATCGCGATTCCTCAGCAGCAGTGTTCGTCACAGCCGAACAGCTTAGCGGAATTCATCGTTGACCCCCACCCAATCTCGTGTTTCAATCTCCCTCGTCTGTTCGGTATTGCCAAACACTGTTCGGAATTTGTGGCGGACGATCAGCGCTTCCCAGGCCGGGCCGGGCCGGGAGGCGCGTCGGAGGAGAGAGATTTGAAGCACCTAGCCGAGCGCGCACGCCAGGTCATCCCCGGCGGCGTGAACAGCGGGCAGCGCAGCATTCCCGGGCTCACCGACCTGGTGATCACCCATGCCGCCGGCGCCCGCTTCCGCGACTCGCAAGGACGGGAGTTCGTCGACTACCACGCCGCCTTCGGCCCGCCGCTGCTCGGCCACAACGACCCCGACGTCGGCGCGGCCGTCGCCGAGGCCGGCCGCACGGTGGACCTGTGCGGCGTGGGCGTCACGGCCGGCGAGGTCGAGCTCGCCGAGACGCTGGCAGAGCTCGTGCCGAGCGTGGAGAAGGTGCTCCTGACCAGCACCGGCAGCGAGGCCACCTTCCACGCCCTGCGCGTGGCCAGGGCCGCGACCGGCCGCCGGCTCGTGGTCAAGTTCCAGGGTTGCTACCACGGCTGGCACGACGCGGTCAGCCTCAACGTGATCTCCGCGCCGGAGAAGGTCGGCACCCACGACCCGATCTCGACCGGCATCCTGCCCGAGGTGCTGCGGGCCACGCTGGTCCTGCCGTTCAACGACCCCGAGGCGGTACGCCGGGCGTTCGCCGAGCACGGCGACGACATCGCCGCCGTCATCCTGGAGCCGGTGCCGCACAACGTCGGCTGCCTGCTGCCCGAGCAGGAGTTCCTGCAGACGCTGCGCGCCGAGTGCACCAGGGCGGGCAGCGTGCTGATCTTCGACGAGGTCATCACCGGCTTCCGCCACCACCTGGGCGGCTGGCAGGCGATCTGCGGGATCACCCCCGACCTCACCACCATGGGCAAGGCGATCGCGAACGGCTACCCGGTGGGCGCGCTCGGAGGCCGCGCCGATCTCATGGAGCTGTTCAGCTCGCGACCGGGCGGCCCCGCCTTCTTCGCCGGCACCTACAACGGCCACCCCGCCGTCGTGGCGGCCGCCCTGGCCACGCTGCGCAAGCTGCGCGAGGAGCCGGTGCACGAGCACGTCTTCCGACTCGGCGAGCGGATCAGGGCCGGCCTGGCCGAGGTGTTCGCCTCGCTGGACATCCCGGCGCTGGTCAGCGGGTACGGCTCGGTCTTCGTCGGATATTTCATGACCGGACCCGCCCGCACCTACGACGACCTGCTGCGCAATGATGCCAACATGTTCATCGGGTACCGCCGCCGGCTGCTGGAGCACGGCGTCTTCGAGCTGCCACTGAACCTCAAGCGCAGCCACGTCTCCTACGCCCACACCGACGCCGACGCCGACCACCTGCTGGAGGCGGCCGCCACCGCGGCCAGGCTCGCCCGCGGCGACGTGCTCGACCTGACCGACGTCAGCACCATGGGCGGCGCCGATGCTCACCGTTGACACCAGCCGCCCGGCCGGCCCCGCCGGCCGGATCAGCCGCGTCGAGACCCTCTCGCTGGGCACCGCCTGGCGCGACTTCTCCTACGTGCGCATCCACACCGACGAAGGGCTGAGCGGCATCGGCGAGATCACCCACCCCTACCGGGGCCGGGAGACCTGCTCGCTGACCGAGGCCATGGCCCAGCGCCACCTGATCGGCGCCGATCCCTTCGACGTCGAGGAGATCTGGCTGCGGATGTACCAGGGCGACTTCCTGCGCGGCGGCGACGTCGGCGGCATCGTCGTCTCGGGCGTCGACCAGGCGCTCCACGACATCATGGGCAAGGCGCTCGGCGTGCCCGTCTACCGGCTGACCGGCGGCGCCTGCCGCGACCGGGTGCGGGTCTACGCCAACGGCTGGTACACCGGCGAACGCGACCCGCAGGTGTTCGCGGCCAAGGCCAAGGAGGTCGCCGCCCGCGGCTACACCGGGCTGAAGTTCGACCCGTTCGGCGCCGGGCTGGG
Organism: Nonomuraea sp. NPDC004702; assembly: GCF_053601695.1. NCBI lineage: Bacteria > Bacillati > Actinomycetota > Actinomycetes > Streptosporangiales > Streptosporangiaceae > Nonomuraea > Nonomuraea sp. NPDC004702. The sequence continues at coordinate 5,397 of NZ_JBSGCE010000041.1, read as the reverse complement.
CGAGTTGTCCCGGGCCGAGCTGCGGCTCTCGGTCGACATCGTCGCGGCGGTCCGCGAGGCCGTGCCCGACCTCGACCTGTTCGTCGAGGGGCACGCCCGGTTCGCGATGCCGACCGCCGTCCGGCTCGTGCGCGAGCTGGAGCCGTTCGACCTCGGCTGGTTCGAGGAGCCGCTGCCGTGGACGCACATCGAGCGCTACGCCGAGCTGCGCGCCCGCGCCGCCATGCCCATCTCCGGCGGCGAGCACTTCCACAACCGCTACGAGTACGCCCGGCTGTTCGCCACCGGCGCGGTCGACATCATCCAGCCCGACCTGTCGATGGCCGGCGGGTTCACCGAGATCAGGAAGCTGGCCGCGCAGGCCGACGTGCACGCCATGCTCGTCGCCCCGCACAACTCCAACTCCCCGCTGTGCACCACGGCCTCCGTGCACGCCGTGCTGGGCATGCCGAACCTGCTGATCCTGGAGACGTTCGACGGCATGCTGGAGCCGTACGTCTTCGACGCGCTGAAGGGCGTGCTGCCGGTGGTCGACGGTCACGTCGGCCTGCCGGAGCGGCCCGGCCTCGGCGTCGAGCTGGCCGACGAGGTCTTCGCCGAGCACCCGCCGTCCCACCGGTTCTGGAACATGTTCAAGGAGGGCTGGGAGAAGCGTGATCGTTGACGTCCACTCCCACCTGTTCAGCTGCCCGGACGACGTCGGCGACCCGTTCGCGGCCGAGTCCGCCCGCGCGCACGGCGGTCACGTCGACCTGACCGTGCGCTGGGCGGACTACGCCGCCACCTCGCCCGCCGGCACCCGTACCGTCGTGGTGGGCGGCAAGGCCAGGCGGTCGGGCCTGTGGGTGGACGACGCCGCCGTGGCCGCCTACGCCGGCGAGCACCCCGACCGGCTCATCGGCTACCTGTCGCTCGACCCCACCCAGCCCGGCTGGCGCGACGAGCTCGAACACGGCCACCGCGACCTGGGGCTGCGCGGCATCAAGCTCATGCCGATGTACGCCGGTTTCGACCCGGCCGCGCCCGAGCTGGACGACCTGTACGCCTACGCCGCCCGCCACGGCCTGCCGCTGCTGGTGCACACCGGGACCACGTTCGTCTCGGCCGCGCCCCTGCGCTACGCGCTGCCGGTGCACCTGGACGAGGTCGCCATCAGGCATCCGGAGCTGCGCATGGTCCTGGCCCACCTGGGCCACCCGTACGAGGGGGAGTGCATCGCGGTGATCCGCAAGCACCGCCACGTCTACGCCGACGTCTCCGCCCTGCACTACCGCCCCTTCCAGCTCTGGCACAGCCTGCGCCTGGCCCAGGACTACGGGGTGTGGGGCAAGCTGCTGTTCGGCAGCGACTACCCCTTCACCACGGTGGACGCCTCGGTGGCGGGGCTGCGGGCGGTCGGCGCGGTCCCCGGCATCCCCGGTCTGCCGCCCCTGGACCAGGAGGAGATCGAGAAGCTGATCCACCGCCTGTCGCTCGACCTGCTGGGGCTGTCATGACCGAACTGGCCGTGGTCACCGGGGCCGCCCGGGGCCTCGGCCAGGCCATCGCCGCGCGCCTGACGGCCGACGGCTACCGGGTGATCACCGTCGACCGGCCGGGCGCGGGCTGCGTCTACGACTTCGACCTGGCCGACACCGAGGGCCTGGCCGGGCTGGCCGACGCGGTCCGCCGCGACCACGGGCCGATCCACGTCCTGGTCAACAACGCCGGGGTGGCCCGGCTCGAACACTTCAACGAGATCACCGTGGCCGGCTGGCAGGCCGTCATGCGGGTCAACTGCGACGCGCCGTTCTTCCTGGCGCAGCGGGTGGCCGAGCACATGATCGCCGACGGCGTGCGGGGGCGGATCGTCAACGTCTCCTCCAAGAACGGCCTCATGGCCGAAGCCGGGCTGGCCCACTACAACGCCTCCAAGGGCGCCCTGGAGCTGATCACCCGCTCGCTCGCCGCCGAGCTGGGCGCTCATGGCATCACCGTCAACGCCGTGGCGCCGGGCATGATCGCCACCCCGATCGACGGCGACTTCCCCTTCGACCGCGCGGCCTTCGAGGCGGCGTGGGAGGAGCGCATCCCGCTGCGCGGCGGGTACGGCAGGCCGGACGACGTGGCCGGCGCGGTGGCGTACCTGGCCTCGGAGTCGGCCCGCTACGTCACCGGCTCCACCCTGGTCGTGGACGGCGGCGTGCTGGCCGACCAGATGCCGAGGACGCGGTTCATGCCGCCGTACCGGAACTCGTTGCGGCCCGGTCCCTGACCTGCGGCGTCGCCGGGGCTCAGGTCAGCCGCCGTCCAGCGGGTTGGCGGCGATCCGCCCCGCGACGTCGTTCCGGACCGACGCCGCGGCGGCGCTGTCCGGCTTGCGCCTGGCCTGGTCCTCGAAGCAGGTCAGGAACTCGGCGCCGAAGCCCAGCCTGGGGTATCGGGCGAGCAGCTCGGCCCTGGCGTCCGGCGCGAACTCCTCGGGCCGCCGCCCGACCACGTCCCAGCTCGTGGCGACCTGCAGCAGGTGGGACTCCGGGTCGTCGGCGGCGGACACGTCGGCGCGCATGTGCAGCCTGATGATCTCGGCGGCCCGCTCGGCGCGCTCGGCCGGCCAGCCGGCCGCCGTGCCGAACACCCAGGCGAGCTGCCCGCCCGCCTCCTCGAACGGCAGCCGGTGGTTGTCGAAGGGCTCGGTCAGCCCCATGTCGTGGAGCAGCGCCGAGACGTAGTAGAGCTCGTCGTCGAAGGCGATGCCGTGGGCCGCGCCGTACATGGCTCCCCACAGGTAGGCGCGCACGCAGTGGTTGAGCAGCGCGGGCGAGCAGTGACGACCGGCCACCGACAGCGCCGCGGCGGCGGCGGGAGTCTCCGGGAACATGCCTTCAGCCTTTCATCCGGCCGCCGGATCTCGTCGGCAGGGGCCGCCACTTGCCTTCTGGATACCATAGGGGGGTATAGTGTCTTCAACGGCAACGAGCCGAGGGAGGGCTGACATGGCTGGACACGGCAGTGGCAAGCAGGACCAAGGGATGCGGTTGCGCCGCATCGAGGGGCAGGTCCGCGGCCTGCAGCGGATGGTCGAGGACGACAAGTACTGCATCGACATCCTGACCCAGGTGTCGGCCGCGACCAGCGCCTTGAAGTCGTTCTCCCTGTCGTTGCTGGAGGACCACCTGGCCCATTGCGTCGCCGAGGCCACCGCGAAGGGCGGCCCGGAGGCCGAGGCCAAGGTCAAGGAAGCCTCCGACGCCATCGCCAGACTTGTTCGTTCCTGACCGGATTGAGGGAGAGACCGATATGAGCACCACCACCTACACCGTCAAGGGCATGACCTGCGGCCACTGCGTCAGTTCGGTCAAGGAGGAGGTCGGCGAGGTGGCCGGGGTGACCGGCGTCGAGGTCGATCTGGCCTCCGGCCTGCTGACCGTCGAGAGTGACAGCCCGATCGACGCGGCGAAGATCGTCGCCGCCGTCGAGGAGGCCGGGTACGAAGTGGCGAACCAGTCGTGAACACCGCAGCCAAGCTCGGCTCCTACGCCCTGGGGCTGGCCGTCGTCTTCGGCGGCGCCCTGGGCGCCGGCAAGGTCGTGGGCCCGGTGGGGGCCGCTCCCGCCGCCGACCACAGCGCCATGACGGCCACCGCGGAGACCGCGCAGAGCGCGGGCCACAACCAGCACACCGCCCAGCAGCCGACGACGACGAAGAAGAACGATACCCCCGGGGGGCTCCAAGTGTCCGAGAACGGTTACACCCTCAACCCGCTCACCACGTCGCTCAAGCCCGGCGAGCCCGCCGACTTCCGCTTCTCCGTGACCGGCCCCGACGGCCGCCCGGTCACCGACTACCAGGTCCAGCACGACAAGAAGCTGCACTTCATCGTGGTCTCCCGCGACCTGGGCAGCTTCCAGCACGTCCATCCGGAGATGTCGGCCGACGGCATCTGGTCGGTCAAGGTCACCTTCCCCGAGGCGGGCGGCTACCGGGCCTTCGCCGACTTCGCGCCGACCGGCGGCGCGGCCCTGACGCTGGGCGCCGACCTGGCCGTGGCGGGCGACTACCAGCCCAAGCCGCTGCCGGAGACCGGCCGCACCTCGAAGGTCGACGGCTACGAGGTCACCCTCGACGGCGACCTGACGCCGGGCCAGGCCAGCAAGCTCACCCTCAAGGTCAGCAAGGACGGCAAGCCGGTCACCGACCTGCAGCCCTACCTCGGCGCCTTCGGCCACCTGGTCGCCCTCCGCGGCCGTGACCTGGCCTACCTGCACGTCCACCCCGACGGCGAGCCGGGCGACGGCAGGACGCAGCCGGGCCCCGAGATCGTCTTCTACGCCGAGGTGCCGAGCGGCGGCGACTACCGCCTGTTCCTGGACTTCCAGCACGAGGGCGAGGTCCGTACCGCCGACTTCACGCTCGCGGCCGGGCCGCGGCCCGCCACCCCCGCCACCCCCGACGCGTCGGCGACGCCCGCCGGGCACGGCAACCACAGCCACTAAGAAATGCCACTGGGAAAGGGGAACGGTGATGACCTCTGTCACCGATGACCGGCAGAACGCGGTCGAACTCTCGATCGGCGGCATGACCTGCGCCTCGTGCGCCAACCGCATCGAGCGCAAGCTCAACAAGATGGACGGCGTGACCGCCACGGTCAACTACGCCACCGAGAAGGCGAAGGTCACCTTCCCCGAAGGCGTCGATCCGCAGCAGCTGATCGCCCAGGTGGAGGCGGCCGGCTACACCGCCGCGCTGCCCGCGCCGCCCCGCTCCGAGGGCGAGCCGGGCGAGCGGGAGCCGGAGGACGAGCTGCGGCCACTGCGCAGTCGGTTGATCACCTCGGTGGTGCTGGCGGTGCCGGTGATCGCGATGGCGATGATCCCGCCGTTGCAGTTCACCAACTGGCAGTGGATGTCGCTGGTGCTCACCGCGCCGGTCGTCGTCTACGCCGGCTGGCCGTTCCACAAGGCCGCCTGGACGAACCTGCGCCACGGCGCCGCCACGATGGACACGCTGATCTCGGTCGGCACCATCGCCGCGCTCGGCTGGTCGCTGTGGGCGCTGTTCTTCGGCACGGCCGGCACCCCGGGCATGACCCACCCCTTCGCGTTCACGATCGAGCGCACCGACGGGTCGGGCAACATCTACCTGGAGGCCGCGGCGGGGGTGACCGCGTTCATCCTGGCCGGCCGCTACTTCGAGGCGCGCTCCAAGCGCCGGGCCGGCGCCGCCCTGCGCGCCCTGCTCGAACTGGGCGCCAAGGACGTCGCCGTGCTGCGCGACGGCGTCGAGACCCGCATCCCCAGCGACCGGCTGGCCGTGGGCGACCGGTTCGTCGTGCGGCCCGGCGAGAACCGAGACGGTCTGCGCGTAGCGGAAGCCGCGGTTGGTCCTGCCCGGCTGGCTGTTGCGGAAGATCCAGTA
>NZ_JBSGCE010000040.1:41454-96444 GCF_053601695.1 Nonomuraea sp. NPDC004702 | reverse complement strand
TCCTGCTTACGGGGCAACTACCCACTCATGACCACAGCACGGCGCTCTACTGACTCGAGCCCTAACACCAAATCCCCTTGTCAGCAGGCTCTAAGGCTCCGCCCTTGTCTCAGCGCCGCCGCCTGGAACTTCTCCGACGCGCGCTCAACGACGAGAGACTGGCCCTCCCCACCCGGGTCTCGGCCTGCCTTATGCTCCTCTTCGCTCAGCCGATCACACGGATCGTTCGCATCACGCTCGACGACCTAATCTCGCTCGACGGCGAGCTCCACGTTCGACTCGGAGACCCGCCGACACCGGTCCCCGAGCCCTTCGCAAGCCTTCTGCTCCAACTGGCCGACGAACGGCCCCATCTGAACACCGCCACCAACCCCGGCGCCCGCTGGCTCTTTCCCGGCCGCCGAGCCGACCAACCCGCCAACCCCGGCACGCTCCGCGAGCATCTACGCCTCGCTGGATTCCTCACCAGCACCGCACGACCAGCAGCACTGCGCCAACTCGTCCTCCAGGCCCCCGCACCGGTCATTGCACGGGCCCTCGGCTTCCACGACAAGACCACCACCCGAGTCGCCGCTGACGCAGGCGGAACCTGGAACCGCTGCGCCCCGAATGACCACTCACAGTGAACGCCCTCAGCCCGACTGGCCTGAATACAGACCACTTGATCAACGACTCCTGCCAGTCTCACCTCCGTACTTCACGGAAGGGCCATTCCTGAAGAGAAACGGTAGACACGACATCAGCAAGGTCCAGCCCTCAGGACGACAACGACAAATAGCGATCCCAAAATCACGTCATCAAGCGATCCAAGTCACAACATGAGACCCGGGCTCGCCTCTGTTTCATGCGACCCGGGGCACCGCCATTCCTACGCTGCCCCGCCCCTGCGGCAGAGGCGGAAGGCGCATCCCTTGGATTCGCCGCTACCGCGTGCCCGTTGCCAGTCAGAGACCGACATTCCGCATGGCGTTGTCCCGCCAGCGATCCACCGCCCTGATGTACCGCAAGACCACAGGTGAGGCGGGAGCCCAGCGGCCGTGCTTGGCGATGACCGCGACGGGGACGCCGGCGGCATAGGCGACGGTGGCGCCGCCGGCGCGCAGGCTGTGCGCGGTGACCGTGTCGGCGAAGGGCACGCGCGCGCGTACTGCCAGGTCGCGCACGATGACGTTGACCGCGTCGGCGCCGAGGGAAGGGCCGATGCCGCCGTGCCGGTTGACGCGGCGCAGTAGCCGTCCGCTGGTGTGTCTGGCCTGGTCGAGCACGGTGATCCAGTCGCGCCAGGCGGCGACCGGGTCGGTCAGCGGGTGGGTGCCGCGGGGGATGGCGATGGTCTCGCCGCGGGAGTCCTTGTCGGTTTTGGAAGTGCGGATGACGACCTCCAGCCCGTCGGCGACCTCGCGTACGTCGTCCTTGGTCAAGGCGACGAGTTCGCTGCGGCGGCCCATCAGGGCCAGGCCGAGCACCAGCAGCAGCCGGTCGCGCAGCCCGATCGGTGTGGCCAGGTCGCAGGCGCTGACCATGGCGCGCAGCGCGTCGATGGTGATGGGTGGGGCCTCGCGCTGGCCGCGGCCGCCGTTCTCGGCGCGCTGGCGTTTGTAGGCGCGCAAGGCCAGCCGGGCGGCCTCGGTGGCGGGTTGGCCGGTGTGCCCGGACAGGCGGTGCATGGTGCGTACGGCAGCCAGGGCCTGCTCGATGCTGGCCGGGGCCTGCCCGGCCAGGCACAGCTGGGCGACGTACTCGGCCAGCGTCTGTCCAGTGGCGGGCAGTGCCTGCCGGCCGTGCTCGGCACACCAGACGGTGAAGGCGGCCCATTGGCGGGCGTAGGCGCGACGGGTGTTGGCCGGCACGCCCTCGGCGATCAGGCGCCGGGTGTCCTCGCTGAGCGCGTAGTCGGCCACGGTGTGGCCGCCCTCGTACTCCGGCGCCCCGACCGCCTTGGACTGCTCCCCCGCCGTCGGCAGCCACCCGCCCTCACTCATGTCCGTTTCGTCCCCATTCTTTGATGCGACTGGACGCGCCAACTCTAACCTCTGATAAGGAAGATTATCACGGATCAGAATGTGAGAGTCGAGCGTTCCCGTTCGCACGAAACGGATGCGTTCGATCGCTACGAACGCTAATCTGGCTGACTGTGGCAGACGATCAGGAACTTGTGGTGGCATCACCCCAGAGCGACGACATCCCCCGCGTCGAGACGACGGAGGAGATGCGATGCGCGGGCCCCGGTTGCGCCAAAGCCCTCCCCGGACGCAGCAGCCGAGCCAAGTACTGCAGCGACGCCTGCCGTGCCGCCGCCTACCGGGCGCGTACCGCCTCACACGCCGCACCGGTGGCGAACGCGCTGTTGCGCGCCCAGGATCTCCTCGGCCCGCTGCTGGCTGCCGGCGAGCAGTGGCAGGCTGCTCAGGCAGCATTGAGCGCCCAGTTGACCGAGCTGGGCAGCGGCGCGCTGGCGCAGGTCCAAGCCGCGGAGCAGGCAGCCGAGGAGGCCCGGGCCGCCGCCGCAGCGGCCGACCAGCGTGCCAATGCGGCAGATCAGCGCGCCACGGCGGCGGCCAACACCGCCGCCGCCCGGATCGCGGCGGCCGAACAGGCGCAAAGGCAGGCGGAGACTGCCCGCGACCGCGCCGAGGAACGCGAGCAGGACGCCTGGCGCCAGGTCGGCGAATACGGGAACGCGCGTTCTCAAGCTGAGCAACTCGCCGCCGAAGCCACCGCCCGACAGCACCAAGCCGAGCAGGACCGTGACGTCGCTCTCCGCCGAACCGCCGAACTCACCGAGATGCACACCGCCGCGACCGCCCGTATCACGGACCTTGAACGCCAAGTCGCCGACCAGCAGCACGAACTCGCCGACCTCCGCCGGCACCGCCAAGAGCAGGAAGCCCAGACTCGAAGGGCCGAGCAGGAACGCGACCAGGCTCGCGGCACCGCCGCAGCGCACGCGGAAGAGGCCGACCGGCTGCGCCAGGCGCTGACCACCGAACGTCAGCGGCGCGAGCAGGCGATCACCGCCGCCGCCCTGGCCGAGCAGGCCCGCACCCTCGCCGACCAGGCCAGAGCCGCGTCCCTGAGCGAGGCCGAACGGCTGCGCGGCGAACTCGCCGACCTGGCCGGCACCCTGAGAACCGCCCAGCGCCAACGCGAAGAGGCGGTCACGGCCGCCGCCGTCGCCCAAGCGCTCCTACGCGAGCAGCAATCCCTCCACCCATCCGATCAGCCTGAATCCACAACCCCTGCTGCCGACGACTCGGCGAAGGAGTCGCAAGCATCGGACTCATAATCCGTGGGTCGTGGGTTCAAGTCCCACCCGCCCTACTCACCAACACCGCGTCTGACCTGGGGTTTCTCGGTTCTCGCCACCCTCAAATCTTGCCGTTGATCATGGTCGGTTGCTCCATGGTTGCTCTTGTGTACGGACCGTGTACGGCGGTAGATCATTTAGTCCGCCATCGTCAGCTCAGACCTCGCCGACGACCAACAGAAGACCAAGCAAGAAGGCCCGTACGGCGTCCTCGGTCAGCGACGCCCTCGTGAGCGGTCAAGCCTTAGCCAAACTGCTTCGTTGTGCTCGCCAGGCGTTTCTGACCAGCAGATAAAAGATCCCCTGCTTCATGCGGAAGTCCGCTCGCCCCTTCGCAGCCGAAATTAGATACCGATCGGCTCCACAGTTCGACACCCTCATGGAGGGCAAACAAGCAGGCCCGCCGGGGAATCGGCGGGCCTGCTGGGTTCGGTAGCTCAGGTAGTGGCGTGGTCGATGTGGTTCGGCAGTGTGATCAACCGGGCAGTCTGCGCGCCGCTGGCTGCGGTGTTGATGAGGGCGGCGGCGGATTCGGCGGCGGCGCGGGCCACCTCGGGGTAGACGCTGGTGTAGGTGTCGCGCGTGAAGGTGGATGACACATGCCCCAATGTCTCCTGTACGACCTTCAGATCGACACCTGCGGCCAGCATGATCGAAGCCGCCCCATGCCGCAGGTCATGCAGCCGCACCGGCGGCAACCCCGCCCGGAAGGACAGCAGGTAGAACTGGTCGCTGACCTGCTGCGGATGCAACGCCCGGCCGATCTCGTCGGTGAAGACGAACCCGCTGTCCATCCACGCCTCCCCCGCCGCCAGCCGCTCAGCGGCTTGGCGCTTGCGGTGCGCGCGTAGCGCGGTGACGGTATCGGCGTCCAACGCGATGGTGCGGTCGCTGGCCTCGGTCTTCGGCCTGCCCTGCACCGGCTCCCACCCCAGCTGAGTGATCTGCCAATGCACCCCTGCCGTCCCGGCGGCCAGGTCGACATCCTTCCAGCGCAGCCCGACCGCCTCACCCCGGCGCAGCCCGCGCAACGCGATCAGTCGGTACAGCGCGAACAGCCGATGGGTTGCCGCTTGGGCGAGGAAGGCGAAGGTGTGGGAGGGCGTCCACACCATCACCGGGGACGGACGCGGCACGGACGCGTACACGTTGATCATGGCGGCGCGGCTCAGCCGCGCCCCGCACCGTTGCCGCTGCTCAACATCGAGCCGCTCCTGCAAGTCGCGGTTCCAGGCGGCCACCCGCTCCTCGGTCCACACCAGCGCCTTGGGAGATACGGCGTCGGGGAGTTCGACCACCGCCGCCGGGTTGAAGTCGATCAGCCGGTCCTGCTTGATCGCGATGTTCAGCGCGTGCCGGAGAGTCGCCCGGATGCGGTGCATGGTTGCCGGACCGACCGGCCGCCGATACCGCACCGTCGCCCGCTGCTCCGGATCGGCGCTGGCGCGGGCGGCGGTGATGACGTCGTTGAACTCCTCGATCGCATCGAACATCCCCGCCACATCCGACACCCGCAACCGGTCCAACCGGATGTCGCCGAGGTAGGGGGTGAAGTACAGGCGGATGTGCGCCTCGTACGAGCGACGGGTGGTGGCATCGATCTTCCGCTTACGCCGCAGAAACTCCTGCATCCATTCAGCGACGGTGACGGTGGGGTTGAGGTCCTGCCGTGTGCGGACCTTGCGCCGCACCTCCTCCACAGGCGGCAGCGTCTTGGTGTCCTTGAGCACCGACAGCATCAGCTCGGTGATCTTCCGCTGCACGTGTGGGTCCTCATCCAGCGCCAGCAGTGCACGGGCGTGCTCCAGTTCAGCCTCGGCCTCCTCCAGTGTGGCGAAGCCGCGCCGTCGCAGGGGGTTGCGCCGCCGCCCATCGGCGTGCGCGGGCAACTCGAGCTGGTAGGCCCAGCGGCCGTGGGTGCTGCTCCACCTCTCCCCTGCGCCGCCGGGGCGGCGCAGCTTGGCGCAGGCCTTGCCCAGTCTCTTGCCGGTCGCCTCGTCGCGGCAGGAACATGTCTTGAAGGTGGTTCCGTTCATCTGCGTCGTCTTGCCCTTCATGTCCTGATCGGCTGCTGACCGCGTCGTCGCTGCTCGACGACGCCTTTCCTTTGCACCCCTACGACCGGCTGGACACGCCATCGCCCCTGGGCGATGGGTCCCTGCACGACCCGACCGGCGGGTTGCCCGCAGCGTCGCGCGGGACGCGGTCATGCCGTCAGGCACCCCACGCATGGGCAGCGGCGTCCAGGGCCCGGATTGCAGCCGTCCCATGGCACGCACACGGCCGAGGCGGCCGTTGTGGAACGCCCACGGCGGCCGCTGGTCGGGGGCGGTGGTATCGACGCCCACCTTCACCGCCCGCGTCAAGCGATATCCCCTGGTCACGTTCCCCGGGACACACATGATCCGGCCGGGCAAGCCGCCGGCGTGGCGTCCCGGGCAGCGGCTGGCCGCAGATTGTCCCGCTTGCACGCATAACCGCCTTCTGGCCGTAATGGCGGGAGAAGGCAGAAAAGCTCGACTGAACGAAAAGAATGTCCTGTCAGCATCATCGTCCCGATCCAGCGGGCGAGCATTGCCCGGTCACTATCCAAATACCGGCTCGAAGAGCCGAATTAGGACAGCGCGGTAGGCCAGACCTTGGTCAAATCGAAGTAAGCACCCGCTCCGATCGCCTCGAGCACCACACGCCACACGCGATCTCAGCGCCCCGGCCAGGAACAGCACATCATGCCCACGGCAGCACCAACATCAGGAAACGCCTGGCCATGGGGCGACGAGTCGGCAGGCGAACTCGGCGTATGCGTGTCGAATATTGGGCCTCATTCGCTCTGCGAGTACTCATGCGGGTCAGCCGCCACCAAGAGCGCCCGTTCGACCTCGTCGAGAGCGAGCCGCACCGCCCCAGGGCGACCGACCGGCTGCCGAGGGTGGAGGCCTCCACCCGGATGGGGAACAGGCACAGTTCGGCCAGCTCCTCGCGCAGTGGTGGCTTGGCGAGCAGTTTCGCGCGGCTCTGGGGCTCCTCCCGCTCTCCGATGACCTGGGAAACAGGTTCGGCGGCTTCCTCGCCGGTCTGCTGATCTCCACGATCACCGTGCTCGCCGGAGCCTCCGGTGCCGACACGGCGGTCCTTTCCGTCGTGGCATCGCGCCCGGGAACCCTCCACTCAGCGGGCGGGAGGGGCCGGAACCCTGGTGATGGGACCGACCAGGAGATCCTTCGCGGATCGTACGAACTCTGTGACGAGTGGGTCGGTGTCCGCGGTCCGGGTGGCCACAACGATCTGGCAAGGCTCGATCCCGTCGAGCGCAACGGTGACCAGGCCGGGGCGCAGGGTGTAGCGCCGGTCGCCGGCCGGGACGACGGCGATGGCGGTGCCGTCGGCGATGGCCTCGAGTTTGTCCTCGTAGGTCTCGGCCAAGGTAGGACCCACCGGGGCGGGTTCGCTGCCCGATCGGGGTTCGAGCCGCCAGAAGGTGGTCCATTCCACGCCCATCCCGGTACAGCCCACCAGTGGTTCTGCGGCGATGTCGTCGGCCGTGACCACCTCTTTCCCCGCGAGGTGGTGCGAGGCGGGCACGAGCAGGACCCGGGCCTCGGAGTACAGAACCGTCACCTCCAGATCCTCGGCCGGGATCGGCAGCGGCGTACGGATGACCAAGGCATCGACCTGCCGCTCCAGCAGCGCGGAGGCGTCCTGCGAGCCGAGATGACGCGTACGGACGTGGGCATCGGGACAGCGATGGCGCAGGTCGCGCACGGCGGGTGTGATGACGAGGTCGTCGACGTACCCGATGGTGATCGAGCGCGCCGGCGCCGCGGCCCGGGCGGTCTGGACCGCCTGCCGGGCGCCGTGCAGCAGTTGCTGTGCCTGGGGCAGGAAAGCCGCGCCCGCAGCGGTGAGGCGGCTGCCCTGGGTGGTGCGCTCCAGCAGACGCACGCCGAGAGTGTTCTCCAGGCGCTGGATCTGACGGCTCAGGGAAGGTTGGGCGACCCGCAGTTCCTCGGCCGCCCGGGCGAAGTTCAGCTGCTCGGCGACGACCGTGAAGTACCGGACCAGCCGAAGGTCCAGATCGGGAAGCATGCCCCGAGACTAGTCCCCCGTGATGCACTTCTTGCATCACGGGGTGCAAGGCAGGTCTTGGACGCCTACGCCGGCCCGGTGGTGTCATACCTGCTATGACCATTGTCTTTGTCCACGGCGTCCCGGTGACCTCTGCCGTCTGGACCCCTCTGATCAGCGAACTGCCCAAGCCCCAGCAGCAGGACGTGGTCCGGCTCTCACCGCCGGGCTTCGGCGCCGCACTTCCCGCGGGCTTCGGTGCCACCTTCCTGGACTACCGCGATTGGCTCATTGACGAGCTGTCGCAGCTCAGGACCCCGGTGGACCTGGTCGGCCACGACTTCGGCGGCGGTTACGTGCTGGAAGTCGCGATGGCCCGCCCCGACCTGGTGCGCAGCTGGACCAGCGACACCATCGGCGGGTACGAACCGGACTTCACCTGGCATGACATCGCCAAGACCTGGCAGACGCCGGGCGACGGGGAACGCCACATCGAGGAGACCTTCACGGGAGACGCCGCGGAACGCACGGGGCGCATGATCTCGTGGGGCATCCCGCAGCCGGCGGCCGGCCAGGTGGCGCTCGGACAGGGCCCCGAGATGGGCCGAGCCATTCTGTCGCTGTACCGCTCCGTACCCGAGAACATGCTGGCCGAACGCGGGCGCAAGCTGCCGGCGGCCGCGGCCCGGCCCGGTCTGGTTCCCGTGGCCACCGACGACCTCACTGCCGGCAGCGTCGCCCTCCGCCACCGCGCCGCCCAGCGCGCCGGCGCCCGTGCCGTCGACCTCGACGGGCTCGGTCACTGGTGGATGCTTCAGGACCCGGCCCGGTCCGCCCGCATGCTGTCGGACTTCTGGGACAGCCTGTGAAGCCACACGTCCGGAAGTCACCGATCTTGAACACCGCGCAACACCATCACGGAAAGACCACCGTCACCTCATGACCACGCACATCCCCGATCAGACCGGCCGGACCGCCATCATCACCGGCGGCAGCAGCGGCATCGGCAAGGCCACCGCCGCCGCACTGGCGGCGAAGGGCGCACGGGTCATCCTCGCCGTGCGCGACCAGACCCGCGGCCGCGCGGCCGCCGCCGAGATAGGCGGCCTCACCGAGTCACGCCCGCTCGACCTCGGGTCGCTGGCCTCCGTACGTGAGTTCGCCCGCACGGTGAACGGCCCCGTCGACTATCTGATCAACAACGCCGGCACCATGACCGACACCCTGCGGCACACCACCGACGGCTTCGAGAGCCAGCTCGGCGTCAACCATCTCGGGCACTTCGCCTTGACGAATCTGCTCCTGAGCCAGATCACCAGGCGGGTGATCACCGTGTCCTCCACCAATTACCGCAGCGCCCACATCGACTTCGAGGACCTGCAATGGCAACGACGGCCCTACCGGCCGTTCGGCGCCTACGGACAGACCAAGCTGGCCAACCTGCTGTTCACCCGGGAACTGCAACGCCGCCTGAACAGGGCCGGCTCACCGATCCTGGCCACGGCAGCGCATCCCGGCTGGGCGGCCACCGGATTCACCATGACCACCGGCCGGCGGCTCCTTGACCACGCCCTCGCACTGGGAACGCGGCTACTGGCCCAAAGCCCCGAAGGCGGGGCCCGGCCGACCCTGCTGGCCACCATCGGCGACGTCCCCGGCGCCAGCTTCTCCGGCCCCAGCCGGTTCGGAGTACGCGGCCCCGCCGCCCTCGAAGAACTGTCCGGCGAAGCACTCGACGACGCCGCCGCCCAAAAGCTCTGGGAGGTCTCCGAACACCTCACTCATGTCAAGTTCCCCCTGCCCACCGCCTGAGCAGTAGATCGCGCCCCGGCAGCCCCGCCCACGACCTGCTGCCCGAGGCCGTCGCCCGGTACAGCGAAGTGGCTGACCAAGGTGGCTTCCCCGCCGACGACCCCCGCGGCGCCGGCTTCACAGCCGGCGCTCTCCTTGTCCGTCGGCGTTGCTTGAGGACGTGGCATGCGCAGGCCCCCGAGAGCTTCGCCGCGCATGATCGCAGCATAGGAACTTGCAGAACCCGATGGAAGGCTTTTCAGAAAATTTCTGGAAGAATTCAGGCGTCATTACTCCCCATTATGGGCGAAATGTCTCTTTTTGGATGCATGCACCTGCCATCGAGCGGCCCGCGTCCCTGGCTATGCCGACCCATCGCGCGGCTTGAGATCATATGGCTCTATATTCGATCTCGTCAGCGTCGAAATTTGCTGAAATCTTCCAAGCATCTACCTGGCATCTAGGAGAACCGATGCGCAGATCGTTAGCCGCGCTGCTCAGCCTTGCGCTTGCCGTAGCGCCGACCCCGGCGGTCGCCGCCGCCGCACCACCACCTGCGTCCCAAGCAGGGCCGAACTCCCAACGCATCACGTTGATCACCGGAGACGTCGTCACGGTGGCCGGCGGTCGCGACGGCCTGCGGTTGCTGGCCTTCGAGCCGGGCTCCGGCCGCGAGGGGATCGGCTACCGAGTCACCAAGGGCCGCGACGGCGCCCTGTCGGTCGTCCCGGGTGACGCCCTCGACCTGCTCGCCAACGGGCGACTGGACCCGCGTCTGTTCGACCTTGACCGCCTGATCGACGATCACTATAGCGACGACAAGAGCAAGGCGTTGGCCGTACTCGTGCAGGGCCCCAAGGGGCGCTCGACCGCCGGAGCCCAGCAGGTGATGAAGGACGCCAGGCTCCGAAAGTCGCTGCCACGGCTCGCGATGAGCTCCTTCGCCGTGGACAAGACGAAGACCACCGCACAGTGGAAGGCGCTGGTGGGCGGCGAGCGCTCACCGCGCGCCTTCGTCGGTGAGGTGGGCAAGCTGTGGCTGGACGGCCGGGTCAAGGCCACGCTGACCGAGAGTGTGCCGCAGATCGGCGCTCCGCAGGTCTGGCAGTCGGGTCACACCGGTGAGGGTGTGAAGGTGGCGGTGCTCGACACCGGCTACGACACCGACCATC
This sequence comes from Nonomuraea sp. NPDC004702, assembly GCF_053601695.1. NCBI lineage: Bacteria > Bacillati > Actinomycetota > Actinomycetes > Streptosporangiales > Streptosporangiaceae > Nonomuraea > Nonomuraea sp. NPDC004702. The sequence goes on along the minus strand of NZ_JBSGCE010000040.1, from coordinate 86,109 downwards.
CGGACCTGGCGGGCAAGGTGATCGACTCGCAGGACTTCACCGGCCAGGGCGTGGAAGACGTGGCCGGACACGGCACGCACGTCGCCGCCACGATCGCCGGGACCGGGGCGACCACGAGTGGAGCGGGCAAGGGTGTGGCGCCAGGGGCCGACCTGGTCGTCGGCAAGGTGCTCGGGAACGACGGCTCCGGCGTCGAATCCGACATCATCGCGGGAATGGAGTGGGCCACGACGACCGCCGGCGCGAAGGTCGTCAACATGAGCCTCGGCGGGCCGGACACCGCGGGCGTCGACCCCATGGAGCAGGCGGTGAACGACCTGTCCGCGCAGACGGGCGCGTTGTTCGTCATCTCCGCGGGCAACGAGGGGCCTCGCTCGCAGACCATCGGCTCTCCTGGCTCGGCGGACGCCGCGGTCACGGTGGGGGCGGTCGACAAGCAGAACGTGCTGGCCGAGTTCTCCAGCAGCGGGCCTCGCGTAGGAGACCTCGCCGTCAAGCCCGACATCACCGCGCCGGGAGTGGACATCGTCGCCGCGAAAGCGGGCGGTGGCCTGCGCTCGGCGTCGGGGACGTCGATGGCGGCGCCGCACGTGGCCGGCGCGGCGGCGCTTTTGGCGGAGCTGCACCCGGATTGGCCGGCTACCCGGCTGAAGGCTGCTCTGACTAGCAGCGCCGTTCCCACTCCTGGGCTGACCGCCTTCCAGCAGGGCACCGGCCGGGTTGATGTGAACGCCGCCGCGACAGCGACAGTGATCGCTGAGGGAGCCCCGGTCTTCGGTCCGGTGTCCTCGACCGTGAACGCACCGGTCACGCGTACCGTCAGCTATCGCAACCTCGGCAGCACACCTGTCACCCTGACCCTGGAGGTGAGTGCGGCCGGGGCTCCGGCCGGCCTGTTCACGGTGAGCGCGACCAGCGTGACCGTTCCCGCCAGCGGGACCGCGGACGTCACCGTGACTGTCGACGGCCACGGCCGGCCGGTCGGCTCCTATTCCGGGCAGCTCACGGCCACCACCGGCAGCGAGGTCATTCGCACGGCCATCGGCGCCTACGTCCAGCCCGAGCAGCACACGCTGAACCTCGTCGTCAAGGACCGCCTGGGCGCACCCGCCAACACCACGGTGTGGGTCTTCTCCCGCCAGTCGGACACCGAGACGCCGGTCGCGATCGCCAACGGCAGTGGCACGATCGACCTGCCGGCAGGCTCCTACTACCTCGGCGCTCTCATCAAGACCGACGACACGTGGACGATGGCGGTCGTGCCCGCGAACATGTCGCAGGACCGGACGATCATCCTCGACTCGCAGCAGGCCAAGAAGGCCACGGTCACGGTGGGCGAGCCGACTGCCCGGCAGATCCTGCGCGAGACGTACGTGAACTTCCACTACGGCGTCGAGGACGGGCTCTACACCGGGTTCAGCATGGCGGATTACGTCCTCCCGGTCAGCGACCAAGGCATCACCTACACCGCCATCGCCTACTTCGACAAGGAAGGTTCCTCGGCGACCAGTCCCAGCCCGTACTTCTACCGCATCGTCGACCAGCGCAGCGGGGTGCCCAGCGAGCCGACCTTCCAGGGAACGCCGGCCAACCTGACGAAGGTCGACGTCACCTACCGCGGCACGGCGTCGTACGCGAGCTTGCTCGTCCAGCCCGAGTTCGACACGGGGCTCAGCTCTCCGGCGGCCCTGATCTACTCGCCGGTCAAGATGCCGTCGGTGGTGACCGAGTACCGGACGCCGGGACGCTGGCGCGGCCTGCTCCGGTTCGACGGAAAGCAGGTCCTCTCCGATCCCCGGGAGTTCGGCTCCGGCCTGGACAACACGGAGACGTGGAACGGCGCGGTTATCGGGCCCGCCCTCCCCGCGAAGAATGGCTATTGGAGTGGTACGGCTTGGCGTGACAACAACGAGATGGTGTTCAACTACATCAAGCTCCACTCCGACTCGGAGGCCGGTCACGGTGGTGAGAACGCCGACACCGAGGGGTCGATGCGCCTGTTCCGCGACGACCAGCAGATCTGGTCCAACTTCGTGAAGCCGCGTACCTGGCTCGTCCCGGTGACCGTCCCGGAGGCCCCCTCGCAGTACAAGCTCACCGCTTCGGCCACCAACAGAAATGGCGCCACGTCCACCCAGATCGATACGGAATGGACCTTCACCTCCGATGCCACGGCGAACGGGCCGCTCCCGCTGATGGTGGTGCGGTATCGGCCGGACGGACTGGACGAGCTGAACCGCGCGGCGGCCGGAACGGTGACCCCCGTGGTCACAAGCGTCCAGCGGGAGCCGGGCCAGGCCGTCACGTCCCTGGCCTCCTGCCTGATCGAGTCCTCCGTCGACGACGGCTCCACCTGGACGACGGTGGCCCAAGGGTCGACGTGCGGAACCCCGCAGATCACTAACCCGGCCGCCCCCGGCTTCGTGTCCTTGCGCGCGACGCTGGCCGATCAGGCGGGCAACACCGCCAAGCAGACGATCATCCGGGCGTACCAGGTGAAGGAGGCGCCGGGGTCGACGCGCATCCGCGTGCAGAAGGACGCGGGGGCGGGCAACAGGATCACGATCCGCGGCAACGTCAGCCCGCTCACCTGGTCTGCCGGTCGTGACTGCGTGAAGGTCTCGACCGCTGTGTGGGACTGCTGGGTGCCGGGCATCCCGGCCGGCCAGGCGTTCGAGTACAAGCCGTTGATCAACGACTCTGTGTGGTCGATCGGGAGCAACTACCACGGTGTGGGAGGAACCACCCAGGAGATCACGCCCACCTTCTGACCGAGACCAGACCGGGCTTCCCGCGGGGCGGGAAGCCCGGTCTTCTCAGCGTCGAGTGTCCCCACGCGTCAGGTTCGGCGGCGTGCCGCGACGGTCTCGTAGCCGATCAGGTCGTCGGGCACCGCGTCGGGGACGATCTCGTCGAATCTCGCCAGCACCCGGACCCGCATGGCGGCCAGCGCGATGACGGCGATCGCGGCGGCGAAGCAGACGTACATGAAGCCGATGCCGCGTCCGGCGCCGACGCCGATGACGGCGCCCACGGTGCCCGCGAGCGGTCCGCCTGGGGCCAGCAGCGGTTCGAACAGCGCCGCGCCGTACGGTGCCACCAGACCGAAGCCGATCGGGAGGGTGGACCAGGCGACCAGGGTGTTGAGCGCGATGACCCGGCCGTGGTACCGCTGCGGCACCTTGACCTGGATGATCGTGGCGTAGACCCCGTTGACGAGCGTGAGGCACAGCGACATGCCGAACGCGCCCACGGCGATCGTCTGCACGTTCCCCTGCAGCCCCGTGACCAGGCAGGCGAGCGACAGGGCGAGGGTGGCGAGCAGCACGCCGCGCAGCCGCCGCCGGCTAGGGCCGCCCCACACGGCCATCGCCAGGCCGCCCGCGAGCGTGCCGAGGCCCCCGGCGAACGACACCTGCGCCACGTCCGGCAGACCCGCGGACGCCAGCACCAGCGGCGAGATCATCAGGAAGAGCGGCGAGAGGAAGACGTTCAGCACCGCGAAGAAGCCGAGCATGCCGCGGAAACCCCGGTTGCCCCAGGAGTAACGCAGCCCGTTCAGCATCTCGGTGACGATCGGTTCCCTGCGCGTAGCGGCCATCGTCCGGGGGAAACGCGTCACGATCACCGCGGCGATCGCCACGACGTAGCTCGCCACGTCGATAGCGAGGATGCCCTCGACGCCGATGGCGGCCATCAGCCCGGCCGCGACGACGGGCACGACAAGCTGCGCCGAGCCCGTCGCCATCTGCACGACGCCGTTGGCGTGACCGAGGAAGCGTTTGGGCACGAGCTGCGGTATCGCCGACGTGTACGCCAGACGCTGGAACGTCAGGGCGACCGACAGGCAGGCCAGCAGCGGGTAGACGTGCCAGGTCGTCAGTCCCCCGGTCCAGAGCAGTGCACCGAAGATGAGCTGGGTGGACATCGCCGCCGCGTCGGCGGCGAGCAGCACCCTGCGCCGGTCGAAGCGGTCCACCACGGCCCCGGCGAGCGGCGCGATCAGGATGCCCGGCACGAGTCCGAGCACCGCGAGCAGCGCGAAGCTCACCAGGGATCCCGTCGTGGTGTAGATCCAGATGGGGATCGCGAACTCGGTCAGCGCGGCGCCGATCATCGACACGAGCTGACCTGCCGCGATGACGCCGAAGCGACGCATGCTCGGCCTCGGCCCCCGCTGCTCGGGCGGCGGGTCGGCCGCCGCGGACGCGCCCTGCAGCCACCAGGTGGAGCTCTCGGTGCGGCCGAGCCGGTCGGGCTCGCCCTCGGCGAGCGCGACGTGCGTCCGGGTGACGATCTCGGCGAGCTCGGCGGCGCGGTAACGCAGGAAGAAGTGGCCCGCCTCGTCCAGCACGGCCACGGCCGTGGTGGCGCTCAGCAGGTGCCATTCGCGGAAACGTTCCTGGTAGAACTCGGTCGCAGGGTCGCGCTCGCCCACGACCGAGACGATGGGGGCGCGTAGTGGCCGTCCGTCCTGTTCGAACAGCCGGGTGAAGTAGCGCTCCGCCTCCCTGGTGCCCTTTCTGCGGTTGTCGATGACCAGTTTGAGCTGGTCGCGTCCCAGCTCGTCCACCTCCAGCCCGGCCGCTCGCAGCGCGTTGGCCCACAGCTGGTCGCTGCGCAGGCGTTCCAGCGCCTCGGTGACCCCTGTCCACCGCGTTCTCGCGAAGGGGAAGATGCCGCCCAGGTAGACGGCGTCCACCTCGCGTCCGGCCGCCTCCAGCCAGCGGGCGATCTCGACCGTCAGCATGACGCCGAGCCCGCAGTGGCCGTACAGGACGAGCGGGCCCGCCACCTTCGCCAGGATCTCCTCGGCGCACGCGGCCGCCACCTCGTCGAGCGGCCTGGACTCCTCCCCCAGCTCGTGGCCGGGGACCGCGATCGAGTACAGGGCCCAGCCGGCGGGCAGCGCGTCGGCCAGCGGCTTGTAGATGACGGCGCTGCCGCCGCCGTACGGGGCGCACACGATGGTCCCGGTCGTCTGCCGGGCGGGGGTGAGCCGGTGCAGCAGTGCGCGTGGGCCGTCCTCGCCGCGTTCCAGGAGCCCGGCCAGCTCGCGGACGGTGGGATGGCGGAACAGGTCCATGATGGTGACCAGCCGATCCGGGGCGACGGCGCGCAACCGTGCGACGACCTGCATCGCGCGCAGGGAGTGCCCGCCGAGGTCGAAGAAGTCGTCGGCCGCGCCGACCTCGTCCACGCCGAGCACGGCCGACCAGACGGCGGCCACCGCCTGCTCCGTCGGCGTGGCGGGCGGTTCCCACTCGGTCTCGCGGTCGAGGCCGGGCTCGGGCAGCGCGTCCCGGTCGACCTTGCCGTGCGCCTTCAGCGGCAGGGTGTCCAGCCAGACGTACCGGCTGGGGATCATGTAGTCGGGCAGCAGCGCCCGCAGGGCCTCGCGGAGGTCCGCCGCGCCGGGCCGGGGACCGGCCTCCGGCCCGGCCAGGTAGGCGACGAGCCGGTCCGACCGGAGTTCCGCCACCGCCTGGGAGACGCCCGGCAGCGTGGTGAGCACCGACTCGATCTCGCCGAGCTCGACCCGGTAGCCGCGGATCTTCACCTGGTGGTCGGTCCTGCCGAGGAACTGCAGGTTTCCGTCGGGCAGCCAGCGGCCGAGGTCGCCGGTGCGGTACAGCCGCGCCCCCGGCGGGCCGTACGGGTCGGGGACGAACCGATCGGCGGTCAGGCCGGGCCTGCCGAGGTATCCGCGGGCCAGCCGGTCGCCGCCCAGGTGGATCTCGCCGGGGACGCCCACGCCGACGGGACGCAGGTGCTCGTCCAGGACGCGTACGACGGCCCCGGGCAGCGGCCTGCCGATCGGCAGGGTCGCGCCGCCATGGGCGCTGGCCGGGTCGACGGCATAGGTCGTCATGCCCACGGTGGCCTCGGTGGGACCGTAGTGGTTGACGACCGCGCACCGTCCGGCCGCCACCACCTCGTCCGCGAGCGCCTGACCGGCCGCCTCTCCCCCGAGGATCAGCAGCCGCTTGGGCAGCAGCTCCGCGGCGGGGGCGTCGGCCAGCAGCGCCGCCAAGTGCGACGGGGTGATCTTCATGTAGTCCGGGCCGATGCCGGCGAGCCTCCTGGCCAGTTCGGGGGCCGAGGTGCGGGCGGGCACCAGGTGCAACGTCCCGCCCGTCGCCAGCGACAGGTAGAACACCGTCACGCCGAAGTCGAAGGCCAGCGACTGGAGCAGCACGAACACGCCCCCGGGCACGACGCCCAGCCGCTCGCGGACGCCGAGGAGGTAGGTGACGGCCTCGCGGTGCTGGACCGCGACCCCCTTGGGGGTGCCGGTGGTCCCGGAGGTGTAGATCACGTACGCGAGGTCGCCGGGGCGCACGTCCGCGTCCACCGGGCCGTCCTCCTCGCCGTCGGTGTCGTCCAGGGTGAACGTGGGCAGGCCGGGAGGCAACCGGTCCCGGGTCCCCTCGGTGACGACGGCGGCCAGGGCGCCCGAGTCGGACACGGCGTGGGAGAGACGGGCGGCCGGGTGCTCGGGATCGAGCGGCACGTACGCGCCGCCCGCCTTGAGCACGCCGAGGACGGCGACCGCCACGTCGGCCGACTGCTCCATGCACACCGCCACCCGCGTGTCCCTGCCGACGCCGCGCCGTCGCAGGAACCGGGCCAGCCGGTTGGCCCTGCGGTCCAGCTCGGCGTACGTGAGGGTGGCGTCTCCGCAGGCCACCGCCGTGGCGGACGGGTGGCCGCCGGTCAGCTCGTGGAGCAGCCGCCGCTCGGGCCGTGGGAGGGAGGGCGCGGTGCCGAACGCCAGCACCTCCGCCCGTTCGGCGGCGTCGAGCAGGTTCAGCTCGGAGATCCGGGTGGACGGCTCGGCGGCGACGGCACCGAGCAGGGTCACGAACCGGGCGGCCAGGCGCTCCATCGTCTCGGGCAGGAAGAGCGCCGTGTTGTAGACGATGTGGCCGTCCAGCCCGTCGCCGGTCTGCCGCAGGTAGAGGGTGAGGTCGAAGCGTGTGGTGGCGGCGTCCACGCGATACTCGGCCATGCGCAGCCCGGTCTCCCACCGGGCGGGGGCCTGGAAGTTCTGCAGGGCGAACATGACCTGGAACACCGGCGAGCGGCTGACGTCACGCTTCAGGTTCAGTTCGCCGACGAGCCGGTCGAAGGGCAACCCCTGGTGGGCGAAGTCGTCGAGCGTGGCGTCGCGCACCCGGTCGAGCAACTCGGTGAAGGGCGGGTCGCCGCTGAGGTCCGCCCGCATGGCCAGCGTGTTCACGAAGACGCCCACGGTGCGTTCCAGCTCCGGCGTCTCCCGGCCGCTGACGGGCGAGCCGACCGCGAAGTCCCGCTGGCCGGAGTGGCGGAACAGCAGCACCTGGAAGGCGGCCAGCAGGGTCATGTACAGGGACGCCCCTCGGCCGCGTGCCAGGTCGGCGACGCGTCCGGCTGTCTCCTGCCCGACCTTGAAGCGCAGCCCGGCGCCGGCGAACGTCTGCTCGGCCGGCCTGGGCCAGTCGCTGGGCAGGTCGAGTGCCGGCACGCCGGACAGCCGCCGCGTCCAGTACGCCGGCTCCTGCTGCCTTTCTTCCTGGGCCCGCTGCCAGAGGGCGTAGTCGCCGTACTGCACCGGGGGCTCCTCCAGCGGGGACGGCTCACCGGCCCGGAAGGCGTCGTGCAGGGTGAGCGCCTCGCTGAGCACCAGGTCGTACGACCAGCCATCGATGACCGCGTGGTGGGCGGTCAGCAGCAGCACGTGCTCCTCCGGGCCGAGCCGGACAAGAAGGGCGCGCAGGAGCGGCCCCGACGCCAGGTCGAACGGCCGGGCGAGCTGGGCGGCGCACAACTCCGCCGCGCCGGCCTCGTCGGACTCGGCGACGGTGAACTCCACCGCGGGCTCGTCCTCGATCACGACCGCGGGCCGCCCCTCGCCGTCGGTGACGAAGCGCGTGCGCAGGCTCTCGTGCCGGGCGGCGACCTCCCGCAGTGCGCGGGCCAGCGCCTCGGCGTCGAGGTCGCCGGAGAGCCTGGTGCCGAGCGGCACGGTGTAGGCGGCGGTCCCCGGCGCGTACTGCTCCATGAACCACAGGCGTTCCTGGGCGTGCGACAGCGGCGGCGTCCGGCCCTCAGGCCGCCTCGGAACGGACGAGGCGGCGGCGCGACGGCGCAGCAGCCCGGACAGCACCGCCTGCTTGGCCGGGGACAGCCCGTCGTCGAGTGTGGTCATCGGGCGCTCAGCGGACGCATGTCCGTCCAGACCTCGTCGATGTGGGCCAGGCAGTCCTCCCTGCCGCCGGTGAAACCGGTCCACCGCCAGCCCTCGGGGACCGTCCGGTCGCCGGGCCAGAGGGAGTACTGCTCCTCGTCGTTGATCACTACGTGGTACGTCGTCACTGATCCTCGTCTTTCTGGTCGAGCAGGCGCAGCGCCTCCTCGTCGGACAGCCCGGCGAGCGAGTCGAGGAGCAGTGCCTCGACCGCGCCGGCGAACTCCGCCACCGTGCGCCGGGTGAACAGCGTCCGGATCGGCACCTCGACGCCGATCACCGCCCTGAGCCTGGCCGCGATGCGGACGGCGAGCAGCGAGTGCCCGCCGAGGTGGAAGAAGTCGTCGTACGCGCCGACGGCGGCGACGCCGAGCAGGTCCGCCCAGACCTCGGCGACCAGCGCCTCGGCGTCGGTGCGCGGCGCGACGAAGGAACGTTCCCTGGCGGGCTCGGGATCTGGCAGCGCCGCGCGGTCGACCTTGCCGTTCCCGGTGAGCGGAAGCCGGTCCAGGAGCGTCCAGGCGCCCGGCACCAGGTGCGCGGGGAGCCGTTCTTCCGCGTGGCGGCGCAGTTCCTCCGCCGTCGCCCGGCCCACCACGTACGCGACCAGCAGGTCACCGCGGGCGGCGACGGCCGCCTGGCCCACGTCCGGGTGCGCGAGCAGGCAGGCCTCGACCTCGCCCGGTTCGATCCGGTAGCCGCGCACCTTGACCTGGGAGTCGAGCCGTCCGAGGAACTCCAGGGTGCCGTCGCGCCGCCACCTGGCCCGGTCGCCGGTGCGATAGAGCCTTCCGCCGCCCGGTGTGAACGGGTCGGGCGTGAACGCCGCCGCCGTCGTCGCGGGCCGTCCCGCGTAGCCGCGCGCCACTCCCGCGCCTCCTACGCACAGCTCGCCGGGGGCGCCCGGCGGCACCGGTTCGCCGCTCTCGCCGAGCAGCCACACCGTGGTCTCGCCCACCGGCCGGCCGATGGCCGGGCGCAGGCCGTCGTCCACCAGGTCGGCGGACGTGGCGATGACCGTCGCCTCGGTCGGGCCGTAGGTGTTGACCAGCCGGACGCCGGGGAAGCGGCGCTTCCACCTCGACACCGCGGCGGCGTCCGCCTGCTCCCCGCCGAGGATGACCAGGCGGAGCGACGGCGGCCAGTCCACCTCGTCCACGACGTCGACCAGGTGGTGCCAGTAGGCCGTGGGCAGGTCGAGCACGGTGACGTCCCTGCCCTCGGGGGAGGCGAGCAGGTCGGGCAGGGCGGCGCCGCCGTCCGGCAGGAGAAGCAGCGTGGCTCCCGAGACCAGCGTCGGGTACACCTCTTCGACGTGGGCGTCGAAGCCGAACGAGGCGAACTGCACGACGACGTCGCCGGGTCCCAGCTCGTACACGGCGGCCATCCAGCGGATGCGGGCCGCCAGCGCGGCGTGCTCGACCACCACGCCCTTGGGGACGCCGGTCGAGCCGGAGGTGTAGATGACGTACGCGGCGTCACGCGGGTGCGGCTCCGGCTGTGCGAGCGCCTGCCCGGACAGGTTCCGCAGGTCATCCGGGGTGAGCACGGCCGCGGCGCCGCTGTCGGCGAGCAGCCGCTCCCGCCTGGGGGCGGGGTCGGCGGGATCGAGCGGCAGGTAGGCGGCGCCGGCCCGGAGCACGCCGAGCAGCGCGACGACGGCGTCCATGCCACGCGGCAGCGCCACTCCGACGACGTGCCCGCGGCCGACGCCGCTCCGGTGAAGGGTGGCGGCCAGCGCGTCGGCCCGCGTCACAAGCTGTCGGTAGGACAGCAGGTCGCCGCCGCACCGCAGGGCGACGGCGTCAGGAGTGTGCTCGGCGCTCCGGGCGACGAGCGCGGGCACCAGCCCTGCGGCGAGGACGGGTGCGGGGCCGGCGGCGACGGGTGCGGGGCCTGTGGCCAGGGCGCGCAGCTCGGCGTCGTCGGCGGGCGTCAGCAGGGGCAGCGAGCTCATCCGGCGGCCGGGGTCGGCGACGATCCCCTGGCAGAGGGTGTGGAACCGCTCGGCCAGCCGCTCCACCGTCGTCGCGTCGAACAGATCGGCGTCGTAGGTGAGGACCAGCGACAGAGCGCCGGGCTCGCGCCACACGTCGAGCGCCAGGTCGAGCTTGGCCTGGGCGTGGCCGTCCTCGAACAACTCCGCCTCCAGGCCGCCGAAGCGGGCGCCGGGCGCGTGCGGACCGGTGTCCTGGCTGTGCAGGATCATCATCGTCTGAAACAGCGGTGTCCGGCCGAGGTCGCGCCCGATGCCGAGCTCGTCGACGAGCAGCTCGTACGGCACCTCCCGGCCGGCCAGGTCCTCCATGACGGTCCGCCGGGCGGCGGCCAGGAGGTCGCGGAACGACGGGTCGCCCCGCAGGTCGGCGCGCAGGGCGACGGTGTGGGTGAGGTTGCCGAACACCGGCTCCAGCTCGACGCGGTCCCGTCCGGCGGTCACTGAGCCCACCACGACGTCGTCCTGGCCGCAGTGCCGCGACAGCAGCACCTGGTACGCGGTCAGCAGGACCATGAACAGGGTGGCGTCGTGCTCCCTTGCCACCCGTTCCAGCCCGGCTGCCGTCTCCTCCGGCAGGTGGGCACGGACGCGGCCCCCACGCCGCATGCCGGCGGACGTCCGGGGGCGGTCGGTGGGCAGGTCGAGCACCGGCGGGTCGGCGAGCCTGCGCCGCCAGTACGCCAACGGCGCCGACAGGTCCCTGCCGCGCTGCCAGGCGGCCACGTCCCCGTGCTGCAGGACGGGCTCGGTGAGCCGGCGGCCCGCGTACAGTCCTGCCAGGTCGTCCATGAGGACGTTGAGCGACCAGCCGTCGCCCAGGATGTGGTGGATCACCCAGCACAGGACGTGGTCGTCGTCGGCGAGCCGGACGAGGGTGAGGCGATACGGCGGCGCGGCGGCCAGGTCGAACGGCGCGTTGACGCGGGCGGCCACCAGCCTGCGGGCCTCGTCCTCGTCACGGGCGGCGAGATCCTCCCACTCGTCCTTGTCGCGGGCGGCGAGGTCCGCCCGTTCGTCCTCGTCGGAGGCGACGAGGTCCTCCCATTCCGGTCCCGCCGAGGGGTGGACGACGGCGATCGGCACGCCGTCCGCCTCGGGGAAGCTGGTGCGCAGCGACTCGTGCCGCGCGCGGGCCCCCGCGACCGCGCGGGCGAGCGCCGCCCGGTCCAGTGGGCCACGCAACCGCCGGACCAAGTACATGTTGGCGGAGCTGTCGTCGGGATTGAGCCGCTGCAGGAACCAGAGCCGCTCCTGGGCCGCCGACAGCGGCGGCGGTGTGCCCGGCGGGCGCGGGACGACCCGTACGTCGCCTCCCGGCCGGGCCGCGGTGCCGTCCCCGGTGTCGAGCTCCGCGGCGAGCGCCGCGACCGTGGGGTGGTCGAACAGAGCCCGTACCGCCACCTCGGTCCCGAGCGCCCGGGTGAGGCGGGCGGCGGCGCGGGAGGCGAGCAGCGAGTGGCCACCGAGGTCGAAGAAGCCGTCGTCCGCGCCCACGGCGTCGAGGCCGAGCACCTCGGCGAAGACCTCCGCCACCAGGCGCTCGGCCGGCGTCGCGGGCGGCCGGTCACCGCGTACGACGTCCGGGTCGGGCAGCGCGGCCCGGTCCACCTTGCCGTTGGGGGTGAGCGGCAGCGCGGGCACCGGCACGAACGACGCGGGCACCATGGGCGCCGGCAGCATCGCGCGGGCGTGCGCGGCCAGCGCTTGCGGAATCGCCTCGCCATGCCCCTCCGGTGCGGAGGACTCGCCGGAGCTGTCCGGCCCGGAGAGGGCGCCTGGCCTGTCCTGCCCGGAGAGCGCGCCGGACCCTTCCGGCGCGAAGGGGGTACCGGAGCTGTCCGGCGCGAAGGGTGTGCTGGAGCTGTCCGGCGGTGGGGGTGCGCTCGTGGGCACGACGTAGGCGACGAGCCGGTCGCCGCGCACCACGACCGCGGCCTGCGCGACCGAGGGGTGCTCCATCAGCCGCGCCTCCACCTCGCCCGGCTCGATGCGGTGGCCGCGCAGCTTCACCTGCTCGTCGGTCCTGCCCAGGCATTCGACCTCGTCACCGCGCCACCTGGCCAGATCGCCCGTGCGGTACATACGGGTGCCCGGCGGCCCGTAGGGGTCGGGGAGGAAGCGCTCGGCCGTGAGCCCCGGCCGGCCGGGGTATCCGCTGGCCAGGCCGTCACCGGCGATGAACAGTTCGCCGGTCGAGCCGTCGGGCACCGGCTCCATCCGGCGGTCCAGCACGTACAGGCGGGTGTTGGCAATGGGACGGCCGACGCGGACGGCGCCGGTGACGCCGGCCGGCACCTCCCAGCAGGACGACCAGATGGTGGTCTCAGTGGGTCCGTACACGTTCCAGAGTCGTGCGACGCGGGGCCGCAGTTCGGTGGCGAGCGGCCCCGGCAGCGCCTCCCCGCCCGTGAGCGCGACGGCGCCGGGCCGGTGGAAACCGGCGTCGAGCAGCATGCGCCACCCTGACGGCGTGGCCTGGAGATGAGTGACGCCGGCGGCCGCGGCCAGGGCCGCGAGCCGGGAGCCGTCGCGGATGTCCTCGTCGGAGGCGATCACGACGGTGCCGCCGGTGATCAGCGGCAGGTACAGTTCCAGGGCCGAGATGTCGAACGACAGCGACGTGGAGGCCAGCCACACGTCGTCCGGGCCGGCTTCGAGCTGGTCGCGGAACGACAGCAGCAGGTTCGCCAGGGCTCCGTGGCTGATGGCGACGCCCTTGGGCCTGCCGGTGGAGCCGGAGGTGTAGATCACGTACGCGAGGTCGGAGGCGACAGCCGGTTCGCCGGGCTCGTCTTCCGGCTCCTCCCCGTACGGCTCGTCGAGGAGCAGCGATGGCAGGTCGCCCGGCAGGCGCGTGCTCAGGCCACGCTGCGTGAGCAGCAGCTGCGCGCCCGAGTCGGCCAGCACGTACGCCAGCCGCTCGGCAGGGTGTCCCGGGTCGAGCGGGAGGTAGGCGGCCCCGGCCCGGACCACCGCGAGGAGCCCGGTGAGCAAGTCGATCGAGCGCGACGCGCAGATCGCGACGAGTGTGCCCCGCGCGGCGCCGGCAGCGCGCAGCCGCCGGGTCAGCGCGCGGCTGCGGGCGTCGAGTTCGGCGTAGGTGACCCGCTCGTCCCCGCAGATCGCCGCGACCGCGCCGGGCTTGCCGCCGAGCAGGTCGGCGAGCGTGACGCCGGGGCAGGACGTCTCGGGACCGCCCGCCCTGGCGAGGATCGCCGCCCGCTCTCCGGGGGCGAGCAGGTCGAGCCGCGCCAGCGGGGTGTCGGGATGGGCGACGACCTGGCCGAGCAGCGCCTCGAACCGGGGAGCCACGCGTTCGACGGTTCCGTGGTCGAACAGCCCGGCGTCGTAGACGAACCTCGCGGTCAGCCCGTCCGCTGACGGGTGGACCTCCAGGGAGAGGTCGGCCTGGGCGTGGGCCGTGTCCACGGTGAACGGTTCGGCCGCGAGACCATGGAGGGCCGGCCGGACGGTGTTCTCGTGGTGCAGGCCGAACTGGGCGCGCAGCAGCGGGTTCCTGCCTCCGTGGCGGCCGGGGGCGAGTTCCTCGGCCACGCGGGAGAACGGCACGTCCCGCCGGGACAACGCTCCCAGCACGGCGGTCCTGGTACGGGTGAGAAGCTCTGCGAAGGACGGGTCACCGGTCAGATCGCCCCGGAGGACGACGGTGTTGATGAGCGGGCCAACGACCTCCTCCAGCTCCGGCCGGTCCCGGGTGGAGACGGCCGAGCCGACGCAGACGTCGTCCTGGCCGGTCTGCCGGGCCAGCAGGAGCTGGTAGGCGGCGAGCAACGCCATGAAAGGGGTGCATCTCCGGCTTCTGGCCAGCTCGGCGACACCGCGGCTGAGCCCGGCGGGCAAGCGCAGCACGACCGTGCCCGCACCGGACGCGGCGGACCCGCCGGACGCACGGGACGCGCCGTCGCGGCGAGGGCGGTCGGTCGGCAGGTCGAGGACCGGGGCCCCCTTCAGCCGTTCGCGCCAGTAGGCGAGCGCGGCCACGTCCACGGCGCGTGCGCGCTCGTCCGCGGCGTGCAGGGCGTGGCCGCGCGGGGGCGGGAGGTCGGCGGGCACTCCGGTGACGAACTCCGTGTAGAGCGACGCCAGCTCCGAGGTGAGCAGTCCGATCGACCAGCCGTCGGCCGCGATGTGATGCACGGCCAGGTGCAGCACGTGGTCGCGCTCCCCGAGCCGGATCAGCGCGGCCCGCAGGACCGGTCCCTCGGCCACGTCGAACGGCGTCCGGGTGCGCTCGGCCACGGCGTCGGCCGCCCGGCGCTCCCGCTCGCCCTCGGGGTGGGAGGTGAGGTCGAGGCGGTCCAGCGGGGGGATCGGTCCCGGCACCGCGACCGGTTCACCGTCGCGGGCCGGGTAGCGCGTACGCAGCGTCTCGTGTCGCGACACCAGCGCGGCCAGGGCCCGTTCCAGCGCGTCCGCGTCGAGTCGGCCGCGAAGCCTTTCGGAGATGAACAGGTTCGAGGAGGAGTCGGCGGGATCGTACCGCTGCAGGAACCACAACCGTTCCTGAACGTAGGAGACGTCAGCCCGCATGGCGCACCGCGAGCGGAGGAAGGACCTGGTCGGGACGGCCAGCGGCGGCGCGGGCCAACCGGAGGAAGGCGTCGGCCAGTGCGGCCGCGGTCTCGGGGTCGTAGCCGTGGTGGTTGTAGACGACGGCGCAGTGCATGGAGCCGTCCCGCTGCTCCTCGACGATGAGCTCGGGGGCGCTCAGGTCCAGCTCGCCGGGGTTGGCCGACCATTCCAGCGCCTCCTGCTCGCGCGGGAACGGGAACGGCTCGGACGCCAGGCCGGGGAAGTGCGGCGCGCCGAAGCTCTCGTAGTGGATGCGCGACGGGAACGGCACGCGCAGCCGGGCGTCCTGGTACGCGTGGAGCTGGTGGGCCACGGCGCCCACGGCGACGTCCCGCACCCGGTCGAGCAGTTCGGCGTAGCCGGGGCGGCCGGAGACGTCGAAGCGCAGGATCAGCGACTGCACCAGGCAGCCGACCAGGGTCTCGTGCTCGGGCAGCGTCCTGCCTGGCACGGGCGACATCACGACGATGTCAGTACGGCCGGTCCACTCGGCCAGCAGCCACGTCCAGCAGGCGGCGACCGCCATGAACGTGGTGGCGCCGCGCTCGCGCGCGATCTCGGCCAGCCGGTCGCGCAGCGCGGGTTCGACCTCGAAGGCGTGCCGCCGCCGGGAGAACCGGCTCGTCTCCCTGCGCCCCGGGAACGGGCTCAGGTCCGTGGGAGCGCCCTCCAGCACGCGGTCCCAGTACGGCTGGTTCACCGGCCACTGCTCGCGGGCGAAGCGGCAGTAGTCGGTGTAGGTGATCGGCAGGGGCCGCAGCGGGTCGGGGTGTCCCGTCGACAGCGCGGAGTAGAGGAGGGCGAGCTCCCTCAGCAGCACGCCGAAGGAGAACCCGTCGAACGCGAAGTGGTGCACGGCCAAGACGAGGACGTGGTCGTCCGCGTCGTCGTCCTGGCCGATGTGGACGACGAGGGCTCGCACCAGCGGGCCGGCGATGACGTCGTCGAGGCGCATGCGCTCGTGCCACACGATGCGGCCGGCCTCGGCCTCGTCCGCCGCCCGTTCCTCGGCGACCTGCGGCGGACGATCGGCGACGATCTCCACCGTCCCGTCGGGCCGGACCACGGTGCGCAGCGCCTCGTGGCGGGCCACGAGCGCGTTCAGCGCACGGGTGAGCAGCGGCACGTCCAGCTCGTCCCTGATCCTGATCGCGGTGCAGCAGGAGCCGATGTCGCGCACGTCCTGGGAGCCGTGAAGCCGGGGCTCGAACATCCAGTACAGGAAGTCCTCCTGCTGGGTGCTGAGCGGGACGGCCGACGGCGGGGCCTGCGGCAGCGGGGTGAGAGGTGCGTCGCCGGCCCGCGCGCCGTCGATCCAGCGGGCCTGCCCGGCGAGTTCGGGCCGGTCGAAGGCGAGCGCGGCGGTGGCGGCCACGCCGAACCGCTCGCCGACCAGCGCGGCGAGCCTGGTGGCGCGGAAGGAGTCGCCGCCCAGGGCGAAGAAGTTGTCCTCAGGGGAGACGCGCGAAAGGCGCAACACCTCGCGCCAGATCCCCCCGAGCGCGTCGAGCGTCGGCGACGCGACCGGTGCGGTCATCGCTTCCCCCAGTCGAGCGCCGTCGCCGGTACGGTCTTCGCTTCCCCAACCGAGCGGCGTGGCCGGTGCGGTCATCGCTTCCTCCAGTCGAGCAGGCTGGGGCCGTCGGCCTCCAGATCGCGCCGGGTCCGGCGGATCAGCTCCGCGCACTCCCCCAGCCCAGGCGCGGACATCAGCAGGTCGTAGGTGTCGGGGAACGTCCACAGCAGGTCTTCCAGCAGGTAGCGCCAGTAGGCGGGCCGCAGTTCGGGGTGGTCGCGCAGGATCCGCTTGTGGTGCCAGGTGTGGTGGAAGAGCCCGGCGTGCGGGGGGCCGTCCCACCGTTCCGCCTCGACGATCCAGAACCTGCCGGTCACGGGGCGCAGGTCGATACCGAGCGCCCGCGCCACCGCCGGGGCGAGGCGCTGCTCGGCGAACGTCTGCCGGACGAGCGGGTCGGTCGCCGACGGCGCGGCGTTGCCCGTCATGAACTCCATCGACGCGGCCGCGTACGCGGCCCGGTGCTCGTCGTCCAGGAACACCGAGATCGCCATGTTCGCGGCGGGAGTGTCGAAGACCCAGCGCGACAGGTCGGCGCCGCCCTGGTTGGGCACCTCGGCAACCGGCGGGTAGACGGCGTTGCCGGTCGACTCCCAGTGGGCGAAGACGAAGCCCCCGCGGTCCAGCCCTTCGATGGGACTGCGCAGGTAGAGATCGGTGTCGATGACGGCGAACGGGGCCCGGCGGAGCGTCGCCAGATGGCTCTTGCCCGCGGCGAAGTAGAACAGCGGGTCGATGTCGAGCTCGTCCAGGGCGTCGAGGGCGGTGTTGACGCGGTCGTAGAGCACGTCCAGGCCCTGCTCGGCGGCGTACTTGGCGCCCAGTGTGTCGGTCACCAGCTCGACGCCGCCGTGGAAGGCCCGCCACGCCCGGATCCCGTGCACGCAGGTGAGGATCTCCTCGACGGGCATCGCGTAGGGCCCGTTCTCCAGCGCCCTGTCGCGGTGCCTGCGCAGCCCCGCCCGGTGGGGGCCCGTCCAGGCGACGTGCGCCGCGGTCAACGCCATCGGTCAGCCCTCCCCGCGCGACCGCTCGACGGCGGCGGCGATGCCCGCGATCGTGGGGTCGTCGTAGTAGAGGTGCAGCGGCAGGTCGGCGCCGAGCCGGGAGCGTACTCGCGCGGCGATCTGCGTGATCGTCAGCGAGTGGCCGCCCAGGTCGAACAGGTCGTCGTGCGGGCCGACCCGGTCCACGCCGAGCACGTCGCACCAGATCTCGTGCACCACGGCCGCGGCGCCGGTGAGCGCGGCGGCGGGCGCGTCCGGCTCGGGCGGCGGCGCGTCCCTGGCCGGTGGCGCGGGGAGCGCGCCACGGTCCATCTTGCCGTTGGGGGTGAGCGGCAGCGCGTCCAGCTCCACGAACTCGGCCGGCACCATGTACGGCGGGAGCGTCCTCGCGCAGTGCTCCCGCAGCCCGGCGGGAAGGCCGGGCGCGCCGGCGGCAGGCACGGCGTAGGCGACGAGCCTGTCGCCGCGCACCGCCACCGCCACGTGCGCGATCGACGGGTGCTCGGCCAGCCTGGCCTCGATCTCTCCTGGCTCGATACGGTGGCCGCGCAGCTTGACCTGGTCGTCGAGGCGTCCGAGGAATTCCAGCACGCCGTCCTCGCGCCAACGCGCGAGGTCCCCGGTGCGGTACATGAGGCCCTTGCCGAAGGGGTCGGCGACGAACCGTTCTGCGGTCAGCTCCGGCCTGCCGCGGTAGCCGTCCGCGACGCCGTCACCGGCGACGCACAGCTCGCCGGGCACGCCGACCGACCGCAGCCGGAGCCGGTCGTCCAGGACGTACACCCGCGTGTTGGCCAGGGGCGTCCCGATGGGCACGCCCGCTCCCGCCTGAGTCACCTCGGCGCTGGTGGACCAGATCGTGGTCTCCGTCGGCCCGTACACGTTGATCAGCCGGCCGGTCCTGGCCAGCAGTTCGGCGGCCAGCGGGGCGGTCAGCCGCTCGCCGCCCGCGAGCGCGGTCACCGCCGGGCGGTCGAACCCGCCGTCGAGCAGCATCCGCCACCCTGAGGGCGTGGCCTGGACGTGGGTGACGCCGTACGTGTCGGCCAGTGCGGCGAGCGCGCGCCCGTCCCTCGTCAGGGCGTCGGGCGCCAGGACGACGCTCCCTTCGGTGATCAGCGGCAGGTACAGCTCCAGGGCGGAGATGTCGAAGGCCAGGGACGTGGCGGCGAGCCAGACGTCGCCGCTCCTTGAGCCGAGGCGGTCGCGCATCGCCCACAGCAGGTTGGCCAGCGCCCGATGCGGGATCTCGACCCCCTTCGGGCGGCCGGTGGAGCCCGAGGTGTACATGACGTAGGCGAGGCTGTCGGGCTCCGGCCACGGCCCCGCGTCTCCCGCGGCGGGCTCCAGGGTGTCGGAGAGGAGGACCGTCGTGGCACTGCCGCAGGGCAGCCGCTCGCGCAGAGCTTCGGAGACCACGACGACCTTGGCGCCGGAGTCGTCCAGGATGAAGGCGAGCCGGTCCGCCGGGTGCTCGGGATCGAGCGGCAGATACGCGCCCCCTGCCCTGAGCACGGCGAGCAGGACGGCCAGGGTACGCCGCGACCGCTCGGCGAGGACGGCCACGAGCGTGCCCGGTCCTACTCCGGCCTCGCGCAGCCGTACGGCCAGCCCCTCCACCTCGGCGGCCAGTTCCGCGTACGTCGTCGCGCCGGGTCCGTGGCGGACCGCCACCGCCTCGGGGGCGTGCCGCGCCTGCCGGACGACCAGCTCGGGCAGCGTGGCCGACGGATAGGCGACGGACGTGTCGATCCAGGCGCCGAGTAGCGGCTCGGTCTCGTCGGCGCCGAGCAGCTCCACCTCCGACAGCCGCGTGTCGGGGTCGGCGGTCACGTCGGCGAGCAGGCGCAGCCAGTGGGCGGCGACCCGCTGCGCGCTCTCGCGGCGCATCGTGGCGGGGTCGTACTGGAGGATGACGCCGCACTTGTCGGGCCCGTCCACGACGTGTACCCGCAGGGCGCCGCGCACGGTGTGGTTGAACAGCGCCCACGTGACGTCGGCGCGCACCCCTTCGAAGGAGGGCGCAGCCCCCCGCCTGCGGTAGCCGAGCGACACGGGGGCGAGCGCCACCCCGGGCCGCACGTCGCGCACCGCGCGTGACAGCGGCACCTCACGGACGCGGAACAGGCCCGGCAGATCGGAGCGCAGCCCGTGGGCGAACCGCTGGTCCTGCAGGAACCTGCGGAAGCTCCACGAGCCGTCGAGCCGGGCGGTCACCGGTAACTCGTTGACGAAGGCGCCAATGTGTTGGCGGGTGTCAGCGGTGCGGGTGCCTAGGTCGACGGCGACGGTCGGCTCCGCGTTGCCGTACCGGTGAAGCAGGGCGTGCAGCGTGGCGAGCAGGATCTCGAACCGGCTCGCGCCGGTGTCCAGGCCCAGGCGGTCGAGCGCCGACGACAGCTCGCCGGTCAGCGTGAACTCCACCGACTCGCCGCTCGCCGCCGTCGCCGCTTCCCCGGTGAGGCCGGGCAGCACCACTTCCGTCCGCTCCCGGTGGCGCGCCGCCCAGAAGTCGCGGGCCTGCGCCAGTGTGGCCGTGACGCGGGTGTCCTCCCTCTCCGCCAGCCCGTCGTACGGGACCTCGGGCAGGTCCGCCGCCCGGCCGGTGACCTCGGCGCGGTAGAGCTCGGCCAGGTCGTCGAGGAAGACCGAGGTGGACTCCCCGTCGAAGACCAGGTGGTGGGCCACGACGAGGAGCAGGGCCCGTTCCGGCCCTTCGACGAGGAGCGTGAGCCGTACCAGTGGGCCGGTGCGCAGGTCGAACGGGCGCAGGAGCTCGGCGCGGACCAGTTCGTCCGGCTCGCGCCCGGCGACCTCCACGACCGCAAGCCGGGGCGGCCGTGCCGACTCGACGAGGTACGGTTCCCCTCTGTCCTCGGCGACGACGGCGGCCAATAAGGGATGCCTGCGGACCAGCGCCGTGCAGGCGGCATCGAGCGCCGCCACGTCGAGCGGCCCGGTGAAGAGGACCGAGAACGGCATGGAGTAGACGGTTCCGAGGCCGCCGAGGCGTTCGTTGAACCAGATGCCCTGCTGGGCGAGGGAGGCCCGGATGCGCGGATGATCGGTCATCGTGGGAATGGCCATCGCTGAGGTTTCACTTCCGATCACGAGGTGCGGTGTTTCAGGGGGTGCTCACGAGAGGAGCAGGCCCAGGTGGTGGGTGAAGGACTCGGCCGCCCGCGCCGCCGAACGCCCTTCGCAGTGGCCGGACAGGCTGCCGTCGGGCTGCGCGGTCAAGGTGAGCCGGGGGGGCCCGTGCGGAGGCGTGGGCGCGGGGAGCGGCAGCGGCTCGGTCCGCAGTCCGGGCAGGTCAGGCTCGGGCCGCAGTCCTTCGAAGGTGAACCGTCCGGCGTGCGGGGGCACGGGCCGGAACCGATGAGCCTCGGCGTCGGCCGCTTCGACGACCTGCTCAGGAAGGCCGGGGATGTCCACGCCCAAGGGACCGACCAATCCGGCGGCGCCCGGGGTGGTACGCCCCGGCGAGCGGACGAGCACGCACGCGGAGCCATGCTCTTCGGCGAGCGCGGACGCCCACGCCACGAGCGCCAGGCTGCCCGGAGCAGTGCCCCTGGCCCGTGCGGCGCGACGCAGCCTGCCGACCGTCCCGGCGGCGATCACCACGGGAACCCATTCCGCCGGCCCGGTGTCGAAGACCGGGCCCGGCCGGGTGACGGGCGTCGGAGCACCTGACCCGGCGTGGGCGGCGGTGACGAAGCCGGCGTACGTCGTCTCCACCGGCGGCAGGCCGGCCGGCCTGCCGTGGTACGCGGCGCCGTACAGGATGCCGAGCTCCTGGACGAGCAGGTCGAGTGACCAGGCGTCGCACACCAGGGGATACGCGGCGAGCCCGAGCAGGCGCCCGCCGTCCGGCGTCTCGGCGACCACGGCGCGCAGCAGCGGCCCGCGCCTGGCGTCGAAGGCGGCTCGGAGCGCTCCGGTGAGGGCCGCCGTCCCTCCCTCCACCCGTTCCAGGTCAGGGGCGAGACCGTCGGCGATCTCGGCGACGCCCCCGCCGGGGAACGTCATGCGCAAGGCGTCGTGCCGGGCGGCGAGATCGGCCAGCGCGCGGCGGAGCGCGGCCAGGTCGAGGGGATCGTGCACGCGCAGCGCCGACTCGTGCGGCGAAGGGTCGCCGGCCAGGTCGGCGAGTTGCGCCGCCGTCAACGGCACCCGCGTGGAAGCGCCGGTGAACAGGGCGCGCACGGCTGGTTTGAGCACCTTGCCCGCCTCGTTGCGCGCGAAGTCGTCCACCACCGCGATCCTGGTCGGCAGCTCGTGCCTGGCCAGGCGCGTGGTGAGGAAGTCGCGCAGCTCCTCCAGCCGTACGTGCCCCCGAAGCCGTACGGCCGCCGACGGGACCTCGCCCATCACGGGATGGGGAACCCCGACGGCCGCCGCCTCCGCCACGAGCGGGTGCTCGTGCAGAGCGGCCTCGACACGCAGCGTCGAGACCTTGAGCGCGCCCGACTTGATGACGTCGCCCGCGCGGTCGGCGAGATAGAGGTATCCGGCGTCGTCCAGGTGGCCGACGTCCCCCATGCGCACCCAGCCGTCCCTGAACACGGCGGCGCTGCCGCCGGGGTCTGCGAAGTACGAGCGCGGCGGCGCCGGGCAGCGCAGCCAGACCTCGCCCACCTCGCCCGGCGGCAGGACACGCCCGCCGGAGTCGCGGATCACGAGGTCGCCCGGGTCGCTCGCCCTGCCCAGCGACCCCGGCCGCTCGGGGTCCAGGACCATCGTGGTCCCGGCCGGCATCGCCTCGGTGGAGGTGTAGGTGTTGACCAGGACGGCGCCGGGGAAGGCCGCGGCCAGGTCCTGCGCCAGAGCGGGCGGCAGGGCGGCGGCCGAGGAGCCGACGAGCACGACGCTCGACAGGTCCTGGCGTCGCCTGGCGGCCGAGCCGAGCAGCTCGATCGCCATGGACGGCACCAGGAACACGGTCCCCACCCGGTACGCCTCGACGAGCCGGCAGAACTCCGCGGCGTCGAACCGCGGCAGCGCCAGCGCCGCCGGGTACGCGGTGAGGGCGTCCATCAGCATCATCTGGGCCGCGTTCGTGCCGATGGGGAAGGCGTGCAGGAAGTGCCGGGAGTGCGCGTACGCGCGGCGGCGCGGCATCGGGTGGCGCCCGTACGTGAGGTTGGCGTGGCTGGCGGCCACGCCCTTGGGGTCTCCGGTCGTCCCCGACGTGTAGACGATCTGCGCGAGCCGGGAGGGACTGACCTCGATGCCGGGGGGCGTGTCGTCGGCGGACTCGACCTCCTCGATCGTGGCCGCCCATCGGCCCGGCCCGGCCGCACAGCCGGTGTCCTCCTGCAGCACGCCGACGGCGTCGCACCGGTCGAGGATGTCGTCCGTGACGCGTACGGGTTGCGCCGCGGCCAGGGGGACGGCGACTCCGCCCGCCTTCTGAACCCCGCAGTAGGCCACGGCGTAGTCGATCCACCGTGCTCCCCCGAAGCGCAGCCCCACCCGATCGCCGGGCCGCAGCCCCCGGTCCAGCAGGCCGTGCGCCACCGCGTTGGAGCGCGACGCCCATGCGCCGAAGGTCAGCTCGCCCCGGCCGTCCACGACGATGGCCGCTCTGTCCGGCTCGGCCTCGGCGCGGGCCTGTAACAGGCCGGGGATGGTCAGCTCGGCCTCCACACCCTCGCCTCCCTTCTTCCTTCGGTCAACGGATGATGTTGGGCCCTGAGCCGGTCGAGGAGCGGACGATGAGCTCCGGCCGGAACATCAGTTCCTGGTGCCGGTAGGGTCCACCGGCGACCAGTTCCAGGAGCGCGTCGACCGCCGCGGTCGCCATGACCTGCACCGGCTGGCGCATCGTCGTCAGGGGCGGGTCGGTGTAGGCGATGAGCGTGGAGTCGTCGTAGCCGACCACCGACACGTCGCGCGGCACGTCGAGCCCGCGCTCCTTGCAGGCCCTGATCGCACCGATCGCCATGAGGTCGCTCGCGCAGACCAGTCCTGTGCAGCCGCGGTCCAGGAGCTGGGACGCGGCCGCCTGCCCGCCTTCGACGGAGAAGAGCGAGTGGGCGATCAGCGACTCGTCGGCCCCGCCGAGTCCGAGTGTCGCCATGGCCTGCCGGTAGCCCTCGACCTTCCTGACCACGGGCACGAACCTGGCCTGGCCGACGGCCAGCCCGATCCGCACGTGCCCGAGGTCGTGCAGGTGCTGGACGGCGAGCCGGGCCGCTAATCGGTCGTCGGTGGACAGGAATGTCGCCTCGACGTCGGCGGCGTACCCGTTCAGCAGGACGATCGGCACGCTCTGCGCCACCAGCCTGGTGTAGCGGTCGGCACGCGCGGTCGTGTCCGCGTGCAGCCCCGACACGAAGATCATTCCGTTGACGCCGCATTCGAGGAGCAATTCGGTGAACTCGTCCTCGGGGGCGCCGCCGGGCAGCTGCGTGCACAGCACCGGCGTGTAACCGTGCTGGGTGAGCGCCTTCTCGATCGCCTGCCCGAAGGCCGGGAAGATCGGGTTGTCCAGCTCGGGCGTCACCAGGCCCACGAGCCCGCGGCTGCGCTGCTTGATCCGCGCCGGCCGCTCGTACCCCGCGAGGTCGAGCGCGGTCAGCACGGACCGCCGGGTCTGGTCCGACACTCCTGGCCGGCCGTTCAGCACCCGGCTGACCGTCGCCTCGCTCACCCCCGCGAGCGCGGCGATGTCGATGAGCCGGGGCGTCCCGTTCCCGGCCGCGGCTACCACGAGGGCCGCCTCCACCAGGCGGCCGAGTCGGGCGGGAGCGCGCCGTCGATCAGCGGGGCGCTGGCCAGCAGCAGCTCGCCCTCGACGCGTGGCTCCACCTCGTGGTCGTTGAGGTTGACGACGCAGGTGAATCCGTCGCCGCGGGTGAAGGCGAGCGTCCCGAACGGCGCGTCGAGCCAGGTGAGGTCGCCGTCACCGAGCTCGGCGCACTCGCGACGCAGCCGCAGCGCCGTCCGGTACAGCTCCAGGGTCGAGCCGGGGTCGTCCCGCTGGGCCTCGACGCTCAGCCCCGCCCACTCCTCCGGGATGGGCAGCCACGGGTCGTTCCAGCCGGACTCGCGCGTCCAGGGAACGGGCACGCGGCAACCGTCCCGGCCGCTGTCGGGGTCGCGCAGCCGCTGGGGGTCGCGCAGGCACTCCTCCGGCAGGTCGAGCACCTCGGGCAGGCCCAGCTCCTCCCCCTGGTAGACGTAGACGGAGCCAGGGAGCGCCAGCGCGAGCAGGGCCGCGGCGCGGGCCCGGCGCAGCCCCCGCTCGCCGCCGCCGTAGCGGGTGACGTGCCGCTTGACGTCGTGGTTGGACAGCACCCAGGTCGAGGGCGCGCCGACGAGCGCGGCGGTGTGCAGCGATTCGTCGATGACCGCGCGCAGCTGCGCGGCGTCCCAGGGGGTCTTCAGGAAGTGGAAGTTGAACGCCTGGTGCAGCTCGTCCGGGCGGACGTAGTCGGCCAGCCGCTCGGCGGTGGGGGCCCACGCCTCGGCCACGCCGATCCGCTCTCCCGGGTAGGAGTCGAGGACGCGCCGCCAGGCGCGGTGGATGTCGTGCACGCCGTCCTGGTCGAAGAACGGCACGACGGCGGTGCCGATCATCTCGACCTGGCCGGTACGGCCGACGTCCGGCAGCCCCGGCGCCTTGACCATGCCGTGGGCGACGTCGACGCGGAAGCCGTCGACCCCCAGGTCGAGCCAGAAGCGGAGCACGCCCTCGAACTCGGCGTGCACCTCCGGGTGCTCCCAGTTCAGGTCCGGCTGCTCGGGGGCGAACAGGTGAAGGTACCACTGGCCGTCCTCCACCCGGGTCCAGGCGGGACCGCCGAAGACGGACTCCCAGTCGTTGGGCGGCAGCTCGCCGTTCGCCCCCCGGCCGTCCCTGAAGATGTAGCGGTCGCGGTCGGGGCCGCCCCCGAGGGCCCGGGCGAACCAGGGATGCCGGTCGGAGGTGTGGTTCGGCACCACGTCGACGATGACGCGCAGGCCGTGCGCGTGCGCGTCGGCGATCAGCTCGCGGGCGTCGGCGAGCGTGCCGAACAGCGGGTCGACGTCCCGGTAGTCGGCGACGTCGTAGCCGAAGTCGGCCATGGGCGAGGGGTAGAACGGGGTCAGCCAGAGGGCGTCCACGCCCAGGTCCGCCAGGTAGGGCAGCCGGCTGCGCACGCCCGGCAGGTCGCCGACGCCGTCACCGTCGCTGTCGGCGAAGCTGCGTACGTACACCTGGTAGATCACCGCGTCCCGCCACCAGCGGGTGGCGGCGGCCGCCCGCGCGGCGTCCTCGGCCAGTTCGGTCATGTGTCTCCCCGATCGGTCGGATGCGGATGGCTGGAGGGAAGGGTCGCGGCCCGCCTCATGACTTGGTGGCGCCGCTGGTCAGGCCGGCCACCAGATGGCGCTGGACGACCAGGAAGACCGCCGCGGCGGGGACCGCGATGAGCACGGCGGAGGCGGTCAGCAGTCCCCAGTCGGACCAGTGCTGGCCGACGAACTGCTGCAGGCCGACGCCGAGGGTGCGCTTGTCCTCCTGCGACATGAAGACCGTCGCGTACGCCACCTCGCCCCACGCGGTCATGAAGCAGTAGAACGCGGTGACGGCCAGGCTCGGCCGGGCCAGCGGCAGGATCACCCGCCAGAACGTGCCGAACGGCGTCAGGCCATCGATCAGCCCGGCCTGGTCGATCTCCCGCGGGATGGAGTCGAAGTAGCTCTTCATCATCCAGGCGCAGAACGGCACCGCGATCGTCATGTACGCGACGATCAGCCCCGGAATCTGGTTGAGCAGCCCGAGCGCCGCCATCAGGTTGTACAGCGGGACGATGAGGATGGCGACGGGGAACATCTGGGTGATCAGCAGCAGCCACATGATCCCGCGCCGCCCCGGGAAGGAGAACCGGCTGAGCGCGTACCCGGTGGTCGAGGCGAGGAAGACGCCGAGCACGGTGGTCAGGCCCGCGGCCACCACCGAGTTGAGCAGCCAGACGGGGAACTCGGTCTCGCTGAACACCCGGGAGTAGTTCGTCAGCGACGGCTGGTTGAACAGCTCCAGCTCGGCCGACAGCCACCCGTCGCGCGGCTTCAGCGACGTCAGCACCAGCCAGACGACCGGGAACAGCGAGATGACGCTGGCCGCGATCAGGGTGGCGTGCAACAGCACGGACGCGAGAGGGCCGCGCCTGTCGCCTTGGCCGGCGACCGGGCGGGTGTTCACGGTGCTCACCAGACCTCCCCTTGCTTGCGCAGCGCGCGCCGGTAGACGCTGGCCAGCACGATGAGCAGAGCCAGGATGATCACGCCCCACGCGGCCGAGCCGGAGTAGTTGCGGACCCCCGTGAACGCCTCCCTGAAGGCGTAGGTGACGAGGATCTCCGTGTCACTGCCAGGGCCTCCTCTCGTGATGAGGAAGATCACGGGGAACATGTTGAACGTCCAGATCGTGCCGAGCAGGACGACCGTCGCCGACACCGGCCGCAGCATCGGCAGCGTGATGTGCCGGAAGCGCTGCCAGGGGGTCGCGCCGTCGACCGCCGCGGCTTCGTAGAGATCGGCCGGGATCGCCTGCAGGCCGCCCAGCAGGGCCACCATCATGAACGGCACGCCGACCCACACGTTGACCGCGATGACGGCCAGCTTGGCGGTGGTCGGGTCGTCCAGCCAGCCGACCGCGCCGAGGCCGGCGGCCTTCAGCATCGCGTTGATGACGCCGAAGTCGCTGTTGAACAGGTAGCGCCAGATGAAGGCGGCCACGAAGCCGGGGATCGCCCACGGCAGGATCAGCAACATGCGGTAGACCGAGCGGAAGCGCATCCGGCGGTGCAGCAGCATGGCCAGGCCGAGGCCCAGGCCGTAGTGCAGGCCGACGCAGGACACCGTCCAGATCACCGTCCAGGTGAGCTTGTCCCAGAACAGGCTGCTGGTCAGGATGTCGAGGTAGTTGTCCAGTCCGACGAACTCGTAGCTGGCCGGGATGACGTTGACGCCGATCGTCCGGCCGACGTTGGCCTCGGTGGCGTCGGTCAGGGACAGGTAGACGCCGCGCAGGAGTGGCCAGCCGATCAGTACGCCGATGACGACCAGCACCGGCGCGACCATGGCCCAGGCGTACCAGTGCCGCCCCAGGGCCCGCCGCAGCGGGCCCGGGGCGCGGCCGCCCCGGCGCCGGCCGTGATGGGCGCCGGCGCTGGGCGTGCTTCTCACACGTCCGGTCGAGACCGCCACGCTCAGCTCCAGGCCTTCATGACCTGCTGGAACTGCTGCTCGGTCTTGCTCAGCGTCTCCTCTGGCTTGGCTCCGCCGACGAGCCCCTGGAAGGCTTCGAGCAGAGGCTGGAAGAGCTGGCCGCCCTCGGGGATCCAGGGGCGCGGCACCGCCGTGTCCAGGATCGGCTTGAAGACCGCGACGTCCCGGTTGGCCTTGACCCTCGGGTCGTCGAAGCTCGACGAACGGGTCGGCAGCAGGCCCAGCTCACTGGAGACGGTGGCCAGCGAGGTGGAGGAGCTCATGAAGCGCAGGAACTCGTACGATGCCTCGATGTTCTTCGAACCGGCGTAGACGGCCAGGTTCCAGCCGCCGGTGGGGGCGCCGGCCTTGGCGGAGCCGGCGGGCACGGGGGCGATGCCGAGGTTCTCCTTGTCCTTGAACTCCTTGCCCTGGTAGACCTCCGACAGCGACCACGGGCCGTTGTAGATCATCGCGGTCTTGCCGTCCTTGAGCGCGGTCATCGCGTTGGCGTAGCTGTCCTGCAGCGCCGGCTTGGCCGCCGCGCCCGACGTGATGAGGTCCTGCAGCTCGGTCATCGCCTTGACGTTCTGCGGCGAGTTGACCACGACCTTCTTGTTCTGGACGTCCAGGAGGTCGCCGCCCTCGCCGTAGATGAACGGCAGGAGGAAGTAGCCGTCCACGTTCAGCGCCAGGCCGTTGGCGCCGGCCTTGGCCTTGACGTCCAAGGCGGTCTGCTTGAGCTCCGCCATCGTCTTGGGGGCCTCGTCGTGGCCGGCCTCCTTCAGCAGCCGCTTGTTGTACAGCAGCGCGAGCGTGTCGGTGACCTGCGGCACCGCCCACGTCTTGCCGTTGTACTTGGTGCTGCTCAGCGGGCCCGGCAGGTAGTCGGCCTCGTTGTCGACCGCGCGGGTGCCGTCCAGCGGTTGCAGGTAGCCCAGCTCGGCGAACTGCGACGTCCAAGCGACCTCGGAGCGGATCACGTCAGGAGCGCCCGTGCCAGCCTGGGCCGCGGTCTGGAACTGGTTCTGCGCCTGGTCGGAGGGGACGTTGACGTACTTGACCTTGATCTTCGGGTACTTGGCCTCGAACTCCTTGATCAGCTTCTGGAAGGTCGGGCCCTCACTGTCGGGACGGACGGTGTCCCACCAGGTGATCTCACCGCTGATCTGGGTCGGGTCCGCGGGGGCCGCGCTGGACGGCGCCGCCGAGGACGTGGTGCCGCCGCCACCGCCGCACGCACTGACCGCGAGCGCGAGTGCCGCGACCATCGTCACGGCTGAAAGGGCTTGCCGCATCTCTGTCTCCTCGTTTCAGGCCGGGGTTGAGGACACGCCCTGCGGTACCTCGCCGCCGGGGTCCTGGGAAGTGAGGAGGACGTTACGCGGCTGCAAG
Source organism: Nonomuraea sp. NPDC004702 (assembly GCF_053601695.1). Lineage (NCBI taxonomy): Bacteria > Bacillati > Actinomycetota > Actinomycetes > Streptosporangiales > Streptosporangiaceae > Nonomuraea > Nonomuraea sp. NPDC004702. The sequence continues at coordinate 57,109 of NZ_JBSGCE010000040.1, read as the reverse complement.
AAAAATTGAAAGACCTTTCATACAGAGACACTCTTTTCGTTATCTTTGCAGCAAGGCGTCAGATCATCACTCTATGTAGTCGAGTGATGCAGCTTTTCGGACATAGGACGCGCATCGGGAACATTCCGCTTGCGGCCGCCCAACCCAGTGGAGGGGCGCCGTTACGGGACGGTTGTTCGCGCCGGCTTCCGCCCGCAAGAGGGCACGGCGAAAGCCGGGACCTCGCGGGATCCGGCAGGGGTCAGCTGGTGGGAACGGCGGCGCGGACCGGAGCCGTCGAGCGGCGGACCACCAGCTCAGGGCGGTGCAACAGCTCCGCGCGAGGCGCGGGCAGGCCCTGGATCTCGTCCAGCAGGCTCGCGACGGCCGCCAGGGCCATGTCGCGGACCGGTTGCCTGATGGTGGTCAGTGGCGGGTCGAGGTAGGCCGTCATCGGCGTGTCGTCGAAGCCCACGACCGAGACGTCCTCCGGGACGCGAAGCCCGAGGTTGCGGGCGCCCCTGATCGCGCCGATGGCCATGATGTCGCTGCCGCAGCAGATGGCCGTGCAGCCGCGCTCCAGCAGCTGCTGCGCCGCGGACTGGCCGCCCTCGACGGTGTAGAGGGTGTTGACGACCAGCTCGGAGACGTCGGTGACGCCGGCGTAGGCGGCCATGCCGCGCTCGAATCCCTGCGTCTTGCGGATGGTCGGAACGAAACGCTCCTGCCCGACCGCGAGCCCGATCCGCCGGTGGCCCAGAGACACCAGGTGGTTGACCCCCATGTCGAGCGCGGCGACGTCGTCGTTGGAGATGAAGTGCGCGGGGATGTCGGGACGGAAGCCGTTGATGAGCACCATTGGCAGGCCCAGCTCGGCCAGCCGCACGTAGCGGGTGCGGTCGGAGCGCGAGTCGGCGTGCAGCCCGTTGACGAAGATGATTCCGGCGACGCCGCGCTCCAGCAGCAGGGTGGTGTAGTCGTCTTCCGTGACGCCGCCAGGAGTCTGCGTGCACAGCACGGCCGTGTAGCCCGACAACACCAGAGCGCTCTCTATGACCTGCGCGAACGCCGGGAAGATGGGGTTGTTGAGCTCGGGCAGGATCAGGCCGATCAGCCCGGTCTGGTTCTGCCGCAGCTTCAACGGACGCTCGTAGCCCAGCACGTCAAGGGCGGTGAGGACGGCCTGCCTGGTGTCGGCCGCCACACCGGGTCTGCCGTTGAGCACCCGGCTCACAGTCGCCTCACTCACGCCCGCTTGGGCGGCGATGTCGGCGAGGCGCATGGTCATGCCGGTGATTTTACCGTCTTCCCTTCCCACCATGACCCGCGCCTTTGCCCGCTTTACAAGCGGAAGCAGCACTCGGTGGCCTGCCGAGAGGAGCCGAACGCCTGACATGACGCCCTCCAGGGCGTCCGTCGTCCAGTTCCGTCCCTGCAACTGTCTTGCAAACTCTTGCAGAAGCTTCATCTCCTAGGTAGTTTCCGGGAACTAGTTGCGCACCCTGATCGCCCTCTGGAGGCCGCCGTGCCCCTGAACACCCCTTCTCATCGGTTACGCAAGCTCGGGCTGGCGTCCGCCTTCCTCGCGCTCCCCTTGCTCCTCCCCCTCACGCCACCCGTTCCCGCCCAGGCAGCCGCTCACCACCAGGCCGACACGGCGCCGTCCGCCCTTCAAGGGATGGGCGACCGCGAGCCGAGCGACCGGCAGCTGGCCAGACAGCGCCGCGACCTCCCGCTGAGCCGCGAGCGGTTCTACTTCGCCATGACGGACCGCTTCGCCAACGGCACTCCTGGCAACGACCGTGGCGGGCTGTCCGGCGACCGACTCGCCACCGGTTTCGACCCCACCGACACCGGTTTCTACCAGGGTGGAGACCTCGCGGGGCTGATGGCCAGGCTCGACTACATCAAGGGCCTGGGCACCACGGCGCTGTGGATCACACCGGCGTTCCGCAACCGTCCCGTGCAGGGGACGACGGCCGGCTACCACGGCTACTGGATCACCGACTTCACCTCCATCGACCCCCATCTCGGCACCAACGCCGACATGAAGAAGCTGGTCAAAGAGGCGCACCGGCGCGGGATGAAAGTCTTCTTCGACATCATCACCAACCACACCGCCGACGGCATCGACTACAAGGAGAAGCAGTACGGCTACCGGTCCAAGGCCGCCTATCCGTACGTCGACGCGACGGGCAAGCCCTTCGACGACGGCGACCACGCCGACGGCTCGAAGCCGTTCCCGAAGGTGGACGAAGGGGCGTTCCCGTACACGCCCGTGCCCGTGGACGGCGTCGTCAAGAAGCCCGCGTGGTTGAACGACGTCACCATGTACCACAACAGGGGCGACTCCACCTTCGCCGGGGAGAGCTCGCAGCACGGTGACTTCTCCCAGCTCGACGACCTGTGGACCGAGCGGCCCGAAGTCGTCCAAGGGATGATCGACATCTACCGCACGTGGGTGCGGGAGACCGACATCGACGGCTTCCGCATCGACACCGCCAAGCACGTCAACATGGAGTTCTGGGAGCGCTTCTCCCCCGCGCTGCACGGCTACGCCGCCAAGCTCGGCAACGAGCGGTTCTTCATGTTCGGCGAGGTGTACTCCAGCGACCCGTCCGAGACCAGCCGCTACTCCACCCGCGGTGGCATGGACGCCACTCTGGACTTCCCGTTCCAGGAGGCCGCGCGGTCGTACGGCGGCGGCACCGCTGACGCGAGCCGCCTGTCACGCCTGTACGCCGCCGACGACTCCTACACGGACGCCGACTCCGACGCCTCCAGCCTGCCCACGTTCCTCGGCAACCACGACATGGGCCGCATCGGCCGCTTCCTGGCGCAGGACAATCCGGGCGCGAGCGACGAGGAGCTGCTGCGCCGGGACCTGCTCACGCACGAGCTGATGTACCTGACGCGCGGTCAGCCGGTCGTCTACTACGGTGACGAGCAGGGCTTCACCGGCAAGGGCGGCGACAGGGACGCGCGGCAGCCGATGTTCGCCTCGAAGGCGGCGTCCTATCTGTCGGACGACCTGATCGGCACCACGTCCACGCACGCGACGGACAACTACGACACCGGCCACCCGCTCTACAAGGGGATCGCCGCCCTGGCCCGGCTCCGCGACACCCACCCGACCCTGGCCGACGGCGCGCAGATCGAGCGCCTCGCGCAGGGCGGCGTGTACGCCTTCTCCCGCATCGACGCCGGGCGGCGCGTCGAGTACGTCGTCGCGGTGAACAACGCCGAGCAGCCGGCCAAGGCCGCCATCCCCACCTACACGGCGGGCATGAGCTTCACCAGGCTGTACGGCACCGGTCCCGACGTTCTGCGCGCCGACGCCGGGCGCGTCCTCACCACCACCGTCCCGCCGCTGTCGGCCGTTGTCTACAAGGCGGCGCGTCCGCTCGACGCGCCCGCCGCGCGCCCGTCCATCGCCCTCGAACTGCCGGGCGCCGAGATCCGCGGCGCCGACGGCGACGGTCGCGTCGAGATCAAGGCGACCGTTCCCGGCACCGGCTTCGACCGCGTCACCTTCGCCGCGAAGGCCGGCTCGGGACCGTGGCGGGTGCTCGGCACCGACACGGCGCCCAACGGGCGCACCTTCCGCGTCTTCCACGATCTGACAGGGCTGCGGGCGGGGACCCCCGTCATCTACAAGGCGGTCGTCGAGGACTCCGCGGGACGGCTGGCCTCGGCCAGGGCCTCCGCCGTGGTCGGCCCCGAGCCGCAGGCGCCGGAGCCCGGGGCGGCGCGGCGCGATTGGCTGGTGGTGCACTACGCGCGGCCGGGAGGCGACTACGACGGCTGGGACCTGGAGGTCTCAGGCGACGTCGCGCAGCCGAGCGCCGCGCCGCTCACCGGCCAGGACGCGTTCGGCCGCTTCGCCTGGATCAAGCTCCGGGAGAACGCCGCGAACGTCACCCTGACCGTTCGCGGCGCCGACGGAGCCGACGGGGCTCCACGCACCGTCAATCCGGCGCGGAACGGTGAGATCTGGCTCGTCCAGGGCAAACAGGACGTGCACGTCTCCCGGGCCGCCGCCCAAGGGTTCGTGACCATCCGCTACAACCGGCCGGACGCGGCCTACACCGGCTGGGGCCTGCATCTGTGGGGCGAGGGCCTGGCCGACGGCGCGGCCACGCAGTGGAGCGAGCCGCGCGTGCCCGACGGAACCGACGCGTTCGGGCTGTACTGGCGGGTCCCGGTGCGTGACGCGGATGTGCCGGTGAACTTCGTGATCCACCGCGGCGACGCCAAGGACCCCGGGGGCGACCAGTCGGTGACGCCCGGCCGTCAGGCGGAGGCGTACGTGAACTCGGGTTCCGAGCAGGTGCATCCTTCGGAGGCCGCGGCTCGTAACACCATGGTCCTGCACTACCGGCGACCCGGCGGCGACTACGACGGCTGGGGGCTGCACCTGTGGGGTGACGTCCGGCAGCCCACCGAATGGTCGGCGCCGCTGCGACCGGCCCGGTACGACGCGTTCGGCGCGGTCTTCGAGGTGCCGCTCACCGAGGGTGGCAAGAACGTGAGCTACATCCTGCACAAGGGCGACGAGAAGGACCTTCCCGACAACCAGTCGCTGGATGTGGCGACCACCGGTCACGAAGTGTGGCGCTTGGCCGCTTCGCCGGGCGACGTCCTGCCCCAGCCGCCGGCCCGCGTCGCCGACGTGGACCTCGACAAGGCGGAGGCACACTGGATCGACCGCTCCACCATCGCGTGGAACGTCCGGCCCGGATCCGCGCGCCAGTACACCCTGGCGTTCGCCCCGGACGGCATCGGCCACGACAAGGGCGAGCTGACCGGCGACTACCGCATCATCCGCCTGGTGCCGGGCGCGCTCACCGACGAGCAGCGGGCCGCCTGGCCCGAGTGGGCCTCCTACGCCGCTCTCCGCGTGGATCCGCGTGACGAGGACCTGATCGACCAGGCGCGCCGCGGCCAGGTCGTGGCCGTGGAGCGCGACGCGCAGGGGGCGCTGCTGACCGCCCGAGGCGTCAGCCTCGCCGGCTAGCCCGGACCCATCGCCACGGGCTGGGCGTCGACCGCCCAGCCCGTGGACGTGACCTCGTTCCATGGAACGGGGCTTCGGCAGGCAAGAAGTGCGACAACATCCTGCGATTCACTCTGCGCCTTTTCGGAATCGCAGGCGCCACCCTTACTTCTGTCCCCGCTGCTGGCGACCTCTTCCCTTCGCCACCTTTCGCCGACCAAAGTTCAATCGTCCTTCCGCCCATTGCAAGATGCGGCACCAAGGGAAACTCATTTCAGCTCGTCAGCGTGATCTCCCTTTCTGACCTGCGGGAATTATTGCAAGAGTGTTGACAGTAAGGCGAAGTTGGCCACAGTCTTTTGCCCGTAGAACTCCCTTGCGCGCAGCACGTGCGCCTTTCCTTTATCTTCCCCGGAGGCCGGTCGATGACGGCGGACAGTGACGCCCCGCATTTAGTGAGTGAGAAGAATCCCTTGCCCGGCGACATCGTTCTCAGGTCACCGCGCGCCTGGGCTCCTCACCTTTGGTGGATCGCCCTGCTCGGAGGCGGGGGCGGAGCCGCGTTCGTCTGGCTGGCCACGCCGCACGGCCGGGAGATCCAGGCGGCGTGGCAACTCGGCCTCAAGCTGTTGGCGTTCGCCTGTCTGTGCTGCGGGATCGCGTTCTTCCCATGGGCATCGCGGCGCCTGTACTGGCTGCTGTACGTCCCGCTCGTCTTCTTCACCGGCTACGTGCTCCCCAGAATCAGCTACTTCTACTACGGCGACACCGCCCGCGTGCAGGGTGACGGCTTCTACACGCACCTCTACCTGCTGCTTTATCCCGGGATCGTGCTGAGCGTGGCCGCGGCCTACCGGCTGGGGGGCGGAAGCCCCGGAAACTGCCTCAAGATCGCGGTGAACGGCGTCCTCATCGTGTTCTCCGGCTTCCTCGACATCATGTGGCAGCTGGTGAACCCCATCCCGATCCCCGAACGTATCGACGCCCCCCACATCGCGGTGTTCACCGGCGGCCCCATCTCTTTCGGCGCGACGATCCTGTTCGCGCTGGCGCACGTCCCGATCGTCGTCGGGGTCGCGCTGCTCCCGCTGGACCGGTGGATCGATCGCCTGCTGGGACTCGCGTCCTCCGCCCGGGTGCGATGACCGGCCTCGTCGTCGGAACCAGCCCACCCGTTCACCCGAAGCCAGAGGAGGTGGAACCATGCTGACCTTTCCCCGCGGCCTCCCGACCTCTACCCGCACCGTCGATGTCTCCGTGGCGGCGCCCGCCTACAACGAGGCGGACACCATCGCGGCCGTGGTCACCGAGTGGCGGGAGTACTTGGAGCGGCATCCGTCGGTCGGCGAGTGGGAGATCGTCGTCTGCGACGACGGCAGCGTTGACGCCACGAGCGCCGTCCTGGCCGGGTTGTCGTACGACTGCCCTCAGCTGGTGGTCGTCACGTTCGAGCACAACCGCGGGGCGGGCGCCGCGATCGCCGCCGCCATCGCCCGCACCCGGTTCGACTGGGTCGTACTGCTCGACTCCGACGGGCAGTTTCCCATCGCGAACCTCGACCGCGTCCTGCCGAGGGTCCAGGCAGGGGAGGCCATGGCGTTCTCCGGTGCCCGGATCAGGAAGGCCGACGGCCTGGCGTACCGGTGGGGGTCGGCAGCCAGCGGCGCGATCAGCAACCTGCTGCACCGCACGCGCTACCGCGACTTCAACTCGGTCTTCAAGGTGGTGCACGGCCCGCTGTTCCGGGCGCTGCCGCTGGAGGCGGGCGGGATGAACTGTTCGACCGAGATCACCGCGCGGGTCGCCGAGATCGGCCACCAGTGGGTCGAGGTGCCCATCGAACATCGGGAGCGCGGCAGCGGCCGACGCGGCTGGCGGTTCTGGCGCGGCGCGTGCGACCGCGCCCTGTTCGTCGCCTATCTCGGCTACCGCCATTGGTTGCTGCGCCGAGGCGTCCTACGCACTGCCTCTGGCCCCGAGGAGGCGGGATGACCGTGGAACACCTCGAAGGAGCAGCCGCGGTGCTGTTCAGCGGCGGCCGCGGCGGGTCCAGCATCGCTCGTGGACTCGTACGAACGCCCGGGACCACCCTGTCGGTGGTGATCAACGGGTACGACAACGGGTCGTCCACCGGGATGCTCCGGCGCTACCTCCCCGGCATGCTGGGGCCGTCGGACTTCCGCAAGAACCTCCTGCTTCACCTCGACGCCGGCATCCCGGCGCAGGCGGCCATGATCGCCCTGCTGGAGCACCGGCTACCGCCGGGGGCGACCTACCACGACCTCGCCGCCATCGTCCGCGCGCTGGCGGCCCGGGAATCGGCGGAGGGTTCCCCGAGCGACGGCATCGGCGGTCATCAGGACCGGCGGATGTTCGCCGCGCTGCCGGCCCGGACGCGTGCCGAAGCGGTACGGGACCTGTCGTTCATGACGGGCCGGCTCGGCCGTGACCCCGAGGAGCTCGCCCTCGCCGGCTGCGCGCTGGGCAACCTGCTGTTCGCCGGGGCCTACCTGCGATTGGGCGAGGACTTCAACGCCGCGGTCCGCGCGTGCGCCGCGACCTTCCGGTCACCCGCCCGTCTGCTCAACGTGACGAACGGCGAGAACGCCTACCTGACCGCCCTCAAGCAGGACGGCCGCATCCTCACCGACGAGGCCGACATCGTCGCCCCTCAGTGCGACACCGCCATCACCGACCTGTACCTGCTGCGCGAGCCGGTCAGCCCGGAGCGCCGCGCCGAACTCCAGGCACTTCCCGCCGAACTCGTCCGGCCGGTTCTGGCCGGCGCGGCGGCCGAGGTGACGCTGAACCCCGAGGCGGACCACGCGATCCGCGACGCGGACCTCATCGTGTACGGTCCCGGGACACCGCACTCCTCGCTGCTGCCCACGTATCTCACTCCCGGCGTCGCGGACGCCGTCTCCGACAGCCGGGCCGCCGCCAAGGTCTTCGTCGTCAACATCCACGACGACCACGACGTCCAGGGGCTGGGCCCGCGTGCGCTCGTGCGGCGCACCCTGTCCTACTTGGGCGATCCGTACAACGAGCGGCGCACGGTGACCCACGTCCTGTGCCATCGGGCCACGTTCGCCGGCGCCGTGGACGGCGGCGGCTGGGAAAGGGCGCGCTGGATCGTGACGGACCTGGAGGATCCCGAGCGCCCAGGCGTGCACTGCGGCCGGCGCACCCTCTCCGCCCTCGCGGGCGTCGTGGGCACGACCGCCGGCGAGACGGCCCTGGTGAGGACCGTATGAGCGTGGTCCGCGTCCGGACGGACGTCCTGTCCACCGACGTGGCGAGGCTGGTCTCCACCAGGCGAGTCTGGCTGTGCGACCTGGACGGCACGCTGGTGGACTCCTCTCCCGTCCACGAGGCGGCCTTCCGCGAGGCCCTCGCCGAGATCGCACCGGAACTGCTTACCTCCTTCAGCTACGGCGACCACGCGGGGGCCGGCACACGCGAGGTGGTGACCACGCTGGGCGCGGCCCCCGCGGACGCCGAGCGCCTGATCCGGCGCAAGCAGGAGCTGTACCGCGAACGCGTCGAGGCCGGCATGGTGACCCTCCTTCCCGGCGCCCGCCAACTCCTGGAGCGCCTGACCCGCACCGGCCGCACGCTCTACCTGGTCACCAGCGGCAGCCGTGAGTCGGTGCGGCGGGTGTTGTCGGCCGGCGCCCTGACCGGCTGTTTCCGAGCGGTGCTGACCTCCGACGAGGTCGCTTGCGCCAAGCCCGACCCTCGGTTCTACCTGCACGCCTGCCGGCTGTGGTCCCTCGACCCGGCCGACTGCCTCGTGCTGGAGGACTCCGCCCACGGGGTGGCCTCCGCCCTCGGCGCCGGGCTGGTGACCCTCCAGGTCCACGCGGCCCTGCCCGCTCAGGGGGCCCTGCCGGTACGGCATCTGGACCAGCTCATCCACCTCATCGACGCGGAGACGGACGACCGTGAGTGACCTGCGTACCTGTGCGGTGATTCCGGCGGCCGGGCAGGGCAGCCGCCTCGGCACGGGAATCCCCAAGATCATGCTGGAGATCGCCGACGGTGTGACCGTCTGGTCCCTGCTCCTGCGCCGCCTGCGGCCATGGGTCGAGCACATCCACGTCGTGCTCTCCCCCAGCGGAGAGGGCCCGTTCCGGCGGCTCGCGGCCGAGGAGATCGCCCGCGGGCAGGTCACCGTGAGCGTCCAGGCCACGCCCACCGGCATGGGCGACGCCGTCTTCGGCGCGGCCCCGTACTGGCTGGGGTACGACGCCATCCTGGTGGTCTGGGGCGACCAGGCGAACGTGTCGACCGCGACGCTCGGACGGGTCGTGCGCGCTCATGCGCGGACGGCCTCGCCGGACCGGCCGGGACTCGTCCTCCCCCTGGTCCCGCTGCCCGACCCGTACGTCGAGTACGAGTACGACGCCGCGACCTCCAGGCTGCTGCGCGTACGGATGTCCCGCGAGGGCGACCGGTGCCGTCCGGGCGGGCTCGGCGACGTCGGCGTCTTCTGTCTCGGCACCCGCGAGCTCACGGAGGCATGGAACCGGTTCCTGGCAGACGCCGTTCCCGGGGCGGTCACCGGCGAGATCAACTTCCTGCCGTTCCTCACCTGTCTGTCCCGGCAGGGCCGGCCGGTGACCGCGGTGCCGGTCGGCGACCCGGACGAGGCGCGCGGCATCAACACTCCGGCCGACCTCGAGTTCGCCCGGACGGCCTACCTGCGGCGGGCGGACTGATGGACCGTCCGAGCCGGATCTACGCCGTCTGCTCAGAGGTTCCCCCGGAGATCGTGGGAGGTCTCGGGCGGTACGCCGAGAGGATGACGGCCCCTCTCGGCGAATCCGGAATCCCCATCGAGGTGCTGGGGGCCGCCGGGCGGCGCCGGACCCCCCGGACGGAACGCTCCGGCGACCTCACGCTGCACAGGCTGACCTCGGCCGGCCTGGGCCTCGTCGGGAATCCCCGTCTTCCTCGGCCCCTGCGGCTGCTGGGCAGGACGGCCGGGCTGCTCGTGTTCAACCTGCGCGCCGCCGCACGCATCCTGCGCTCCGAGGCGGGCCGCTCCGGGCCAGGACGAGCCGGAGCGGTCGTCGCGGTGCACGACTGGATGAGCTGCCCGGCCGGGATCCTGTGCCGGGTGCTCGGCCGCCTGCCGGTCGTGTTCCACGTGCACACCCGCGAACTCAACGCGGCTCCGGGACGGCGTCGCCCCCGGCACGCCCTCGTCCTCGACGCGCTGGAGACGGCCCAGGCCCGGCTGGCGCGCCTCATCGTGGTGCCGAGCGCCGCGATGCGCGACGAGCTGACGGCCAGGGGCTGGCCGGCCGACCGGGTGCGCGTCGTGCCGCACGGTTTCGAGGATCCCGAGCTCCTGCGGCTGGCGGCCCTGCCCGAGGAGGAGCGCGACCGGATCCGCTCGGAGGTCCGGCGCCGCTACCTGCCCGGCGGCGAGGGCCGGCTCGTCGTCTTCGCCGGCCGCCTGTCGTCCCACAAGGGCGTCCACACCCTGGTACGTGCCGTACCCCGGCTCGTCGAGGAGCACGCCGGCACCCGGGTCGTGCTCGTCGGCGCCGAGCTCCCGCAGACCGACGACGCCGCCGTGCTGGCCCGGGTGATCGAGGAGACCGGCACCGCCGCCCACGTGGTCGCGGGGAACCGGTTCCTGCCGTCCACCGAGGTGTTCGCGCACTTCCTCGCCGCCGACGTGTGCGTCTTCCCCTCCGTGTACGAGCCGTTCGGCCTGGTCGCCGTCGAGGCCATGGCACTGGCCCGGCCTGTCGTCGTCGGTCCCGGCTACTCGCCGGAGGTCGTCGGCGACGGGGCGCTGCGCTGCGGCCACGACGATCCGGACGAGCTGGCCGCGCTCCTGCTGGGCTGCCTCGGCGACCCACAGGGCTCGGACCGGCTCGCCCGGCGCGGCGCGGCGTACGTGCGGGAGCACTACAGCTGGGCCCGGACGGCCGAGCGTACCCTGGCGGCGTACGGCGAGGCGACGCGGTGACCCCGGCGCGGACGGCGACCAGCGTGCCCGCGCGGGTCGCCAGGCTCCTCGCCGCCCAGGGCCGGCCGGTGGGACCGGCTCTGGTGAACGCCTTCGCCAGCGGGATCTCGGCGGCGACCACACTGGCCGTGGCCTGGGGGCTCGGCGCCGCCGCCTTCGGCCGGTTCACGGTGGTCCTGTCGATCGGGTTGATCGTGGTCGTCCCCATGGTGATGGGCCTGCACTTCGTGATGTACCAGGAACTGCCGCGGGCCGAGCCCGCCGACCGCCCCGCCCTCGTGACCACGGCTCTGCTCGCCACGCTGGTGCTGGGGATCGTCCTGTGCGTCGCGGGGCTGACGGCCGCTCCCGTCCTGACCGCCGTGTTCGGCGTCGACGTCCCCACGCTCTGCTTCGGGCTCGCCCTGGCGCTGTCCCTGACGGCCGCGTACCTGACCGAGAGCTTCCTGCGCGGGCTCGGAAGGTACGCGCTCACCGCCGGCCTGAAGCTCGTCGTGGCCGTCGCCTACCTCGGCACGTCGGCGTACTGCCTGCTCGTCCCCGGAATCGGGGACGCCTACCTCTACCTCACCTGCCTCATCGCGTCGAACGTGCTCTTCGCCGTCGCCGCCACGGCGGGTTTCCGGGTCGTGCCGCGCCTCTGGTCGGCGGCGCTGGCGCGCACGCTGTACCGTCACGGCGCCTATCTGACCGCACTCACCGCCCTCACCACCGTGCTGTTCGGCGTCGACGTGATCTTCCTGAACCACTGGGCGGCCCAGGCGGACGTCGGCGTCTACTCGATCTACAACAACTTCCCCAAGCGGCTGCTGGGGGTGCTGTTCACCGACGGCGTCGGCCTGGTGCTGCTCCCCACGCTGGCGACCATGCACAAGCCGACGGCCTTGCGGCGCATCGGCCGCCTGTCCCCGGCCGTCTTCGCCGTGACCGCGCTCGTCTCGTTCGCGGCCAGCGCGGTGTTCTTCCTGCTGCTGCGTGCCGACTACCCCTACTCGCCGGGGCTGATGGCGCTCTCGGCCGTGGGGATCGGCGTCCACACCGTCTTCAATCTGTACTCGCTCGCTCTGCTCATGGACGGGGTGCGAGGGGCCAGGGCCCTCATCGTCGCCCAGGTCGCGGGCGCTCCCCTCGTGCTCGGCTGCCAGGCGGCGCTCATCGCCTGGCAGGGCCTGGCCGGCGGGCTGTGGGCGTTCGCGCTGTCCAACCTCGTCCTGGTCGCCCTCATCGTCGCCGTCTGCCGGCTGACGTACAGCCGGGCGGAGACCGTGGACGCCTGCCCCGCCCCGGAGACGTCACCATGAGGATCGCCCAGATCATCACCCAGTTCCCGCCCAACATCACGGCCGGACTCGGCCGCTACATCGAGGAGATCACCCCTCATCTGGCGGCCCGTCACCGGCTTGCCGTGTTCACGCTCAACGACGGCCGCCTCCCGGTGCACGAGCGGAACGGCGGGGTCACCGTGTATCGGCCCATGAGCCGCGTCCTCGGCGCGCTCGGCCGCCGCCGACGCCTCAACCGCACGCGCGGCACGGACGTCGTCCTGCTCGTGCTGACGGTCGTGACGAGCAACTGGCGGTACTTCCTGCGGCTGTGGCGCGCGGGGCGGGACGGGCGGCCCGACCTGGTCGCCGTCCACGACTCGACGAACTTCCTCGCCGGCCTGCTCTGCCACCATGTCCTGCGGCTCCCTGTGGTGCTCCACGTCCACACCACGGAGTACGGGGTGCACCGCGGGCGGAGCGACCTCGCGGGCGCGGTGTTCGCGGCGATCGAGCGGTGGCTGGCGCGCGTCGCCCGGCGCGTGATCGTCCCCACGCCCGAGGTCCGGGAGCAACTGGCCGCCTCCGGCTGGGATCGGGCGTCGATCGACGTCGTGTGCCTGGGTGGCACCTTCGAACGGCTTCTGGCCACCGGCGGCGCCCGGGACGGGCTTCGTGCAGGCGGCAAGGCCCTGCGCGCCAGGCTCGGGATCCCCGCCGGGGACCCCGTGCTGCTGTTCGTGGGCCGCCTCGAACGGCAGAAGGGCATCTACCAGCTGCTGGAGGCCATGCGGCCGATCGCCGCCGCCGTCCCGGGGCTGCGGCTGGTGATCGTCGGGGAGGGTGACCACTCCGGGGTCCGGCGGATCGTCGCTCAGAGCGGGCTGGACGGGCGGGTGCTCGACTCCGGCGGCTGGGTGGACCGCCAGGAGTTGCTGGAGTACTACGAGATGGCCGACGTCTGTGTCTTTCCCTCCCTCTTCGAACCGTTCGGCCTGGTGGCTACCGAGGCCATGGCGATGGCCAGACCGACGATCCTCGGCCATGGCTTCTCCAAGGTCTTCCTCGGCGACCCGGATCGGCCCGCCGTCCGGTTCGTACGCGCCGATGAGCCTGGCGACATCTCCCGTACGGTGATCGAGGTCATGACCGATCCGGACCTGCGCCGGGCACTGGCCGAGCGCGGCGAGCGGCTCGTCCGCGAGCGGCTGAGCTGGGCCCGCGCCGCCGACGAGACGCACGCGGTGTACAAGGCCGCCTTGCGCCCCGTCGTCTCGGACAGGTGAACCTCTCCCCCGAACAGAGCCATAGCAAGGACTTGCGACAGCAACGTTGCGGACCCCTCTGCGGTCACCGCAAGAGCTTTCCACGCTCTTTGCAATGATCCACAATTACCTCTTCGGCTTCACGCGGACCGCTTCTTTCCCGTTACTTTTAGTCATCGACGCGCGCGGATGTCCGCGAAAAAGCGGACACTTGATAGCAATAGTGGCGAGATAGACCGAGAGACATTCTGGAATTCTCTGCAAAGTATTGCAATCCGGATGGCCACTGAGTAACTTCCAGGCAACACCTAGGAAACCTGAACATGGAGGCCCCTACGGTGTGCCCGTCCCCCACCCCTCCGAGGGCGCCGCCCCCCTCCCCCAACGCCCACGATGTACGGGGCCGGGCGGCCAGTTCGTCTCCGTGTTCCGTTCTCAAGCACTCCGCAGCGGCGCGGAACGAGGACGACACCACATCGTCACGGCGGCTCGTGTCGTCGAGCCGAAACAACCCGTACGCCTCTCGGCAGGCGTTTCGCATGGAAGCGGGCCAGGTGTTCGCCCACCCGGCCCGCCCTCACGGGATCCCGTCCTCAATCTGGAGACCCCCACCATGAGACTGTACAAAGCAATCGTTGCGGGCGCGTTAAGCGCGGCCGCGGTGGCGGCCACCGCCGTGGCGCTGCCGGTTCTCACCGAGGAGCCCGCCAACGCCGCCTCCGGCCCCGGCGTCACCGTCAACCTGTGGAACTGGAACTGGAAGTCGGTGGCCAAGGAGTGCGCCGACGTCCTGGGACCGGCCGGCTACGGATCGGTGCAGGTGTCCCCGCCGTCCGATTCCATGTCCAAGGGAGGCTCGGTCTGGTGGGACATCTACCAGCCCGCCCGGTACGACCTGACCAGCAAGTTCGGTGACCAGGACGCGTTCAGGAAGATGATCGACGCCTGCCACGCCGCGGGCGTGAAGGTCCAGGTGGACACGGTCATCAACCACATGACCGGGCAAGGCTCGACGAGCTACGGCGGCTACGGCTTCAGCAAGTACGACTACCCCGGCCTGTACTCCTCCCAGGACTTCCACCAGCCGGCCTGCGGCATCAACGACGCCGACTACGGCAACAACGCCTGGCGGGTGCAGAACTGCGAGCTCGTCGGCCTGTCGGACCTCAACACCGGTTCCGACCACGTGCGCGACCAGATCGCCGCGTACCTGAACAAGCTGATCGACCTGGGCGTCGACGGCTTCCGTATCGACGCCGCCAAGCACATGAGCCCCGACGACCTCGCGGCGATCAAGTCCAGGCTCAAGGGGTCGCCCTACATCCACCAGGAAGTCATCTACGGCCAGAACGAGGCGGTCCAGCCGAGCCAGTACACCGGCGTCGGCGACGTGGACGAGTTCGTCTACGGCCGCAAGCTCAAGGAGCAGTTCACCGGCCAGATCAAGTCGCTGCAGACCTTCGGCCAGAGCTGGGGCCTGTCGGTGGGCAGCGACAAGGCCATGGTCTTCGTGGACAACCACGACACCGAACGGGGCGACTCCACGCTCACGTACAAGTACGGCGCCACCTACAAGCTGGCCAACACGTTCATGCTGGCCTGGCCGTTCGGCAAGCCCAACGTCTACTCCTCCTTCACCTGGAACGACAGGGAGGGCGGACCTCCGTCGGCCAACGGCGGGTTCGTCACCGACACCGACTGCTCCAACG
This sequence comes from Nonomuraea sp. NPDC004702, assembly GCF_053601695.1. Classification (NCBI taxonomy): domain Bacteria; kingdom Bacillati; phylum Actinomycetota; class Actinomycetes; order Streptosporangiales; family Streptosporangiaceae; genus Nonomuraea; species Nonomuraea sp. NPDC004702. The sequence goes on along the minus strand of NZ_JBSGCE010000040.1, from coordinate 41,912 downwards.
GCCGCTGGACCTGCTTCGACCGCGAGATGTCCGGCATGGTGGGCTTCTACAACGCCGTCAGCGGCACCTCCGTCGGCAACTGGACCGACAACGGGAGCAACCTGATCGCCTTCAGCCGCGGCGACAGGGGCTGGGTGGCCATCAACAACGAGAACAGCGGCGTCACCCGCACCTTCACCACCGGCCTGCCCGCCGGGACGTACCCCAACGTCGCAGGCAGCGGCTCGGTCACCGTGAACGCCGGCGGCACGGCGACGGTCACCGTGCCTGCCAAGAGCGCCGTCGCCATCCGAGTCGGCACCTCGCCCTCGCCGACCGCGACCCCAACCCCGACGCCGACCCCGACGGGCGACAGCACCGCGACCGTCTTCTACAAGACGAGCTGGAGCACCGCCAACATCCACTACGGCATCGGCGGCACCTGGACCACCGTCCCCGGCATCGCCATGGACACCGCC
>NZ_JBSGCE010000040.1:0-41356 GCF_053601695.1 Nonomuraea sp. NPDC004702 | reverse complement strand
AGGTCACCTTCAACAACAACAGCGGAACCTGGGACAACAACCACGGCAACAACTACACCCTCGGCACCGGCACCACCACCGTGAAGAACGGCGTCGTGAGCGCGGGGGCGTCGGATCCCTGTGGGGCCGAGCCGCCGCCGGACACGACTCCGCCGACCGTGCCCACGGGCCTGGCGGCGACCGCGTCGGGCACGAACGTCACGCTGACCTGGACGGCGTCGACCGACAAGGTGGGCGTCACCGGCTACGAGATCAGCCGGGCCAAGGGCGACGAGACGCCGGTCGTCCGATCCACGTCCGGCACGACGTACAAGGACTCCGGGCTGGACCCCCAGACGTCCTACACGTACAAGGTGCGAGCACTGGACGCCGCGGGCAACAAGTCCGCGTACACCGGTGCCGTCTCGGTGAAGACGGGCGACGGGCCGCCGCCGGCGTCCCCGGGGACTCCGCTCGGCGGCGATCCTCGCAAGGACTCCATCTACTTCGTCATGACGGCACGGTTCTATGACGGCGACACCTCGAACGACAGGGGCGGAAGCCAGAACATCAGGTCCGGTAACGCGACGAACAACGACCCGATGTTCCGCGGCGACTTCAAGGGCCTCGTCGACAAGCTCGACTACATCAAGGCCCTCGGCTTCTCCGCGATCTGGATCACCCCGGTCGTGCTGAACCGCTCCGACTACGACTACCACGGCTACCACGGCTGGGACTTCTACCGGGTGGACACGCGGCTGGAGACGCCCGGGAACACCTACCAGGACCTGATCAACAAGGCGCACGCCAAGGGCCTGAAGATCTACCAGGACGTGGTCTACAACCACAGCTCCCGTTGGGGCGCCAAGGGCCTGTTCGTCCCGCCCGTCTACGGCATCCGTGACGAGCAGTGGAAGTGGCTGTACAGCAAGAAGGTTCCGGGCCAGGAGTACGACCCGATGGTCGAGCACCAGGGCGACGACCCCGACATGACGGCCGCCCAGAACGAGATGGCCAAGGGACGGCCGTACAACGGCGACCTGTGGTCGACCGAGGAGCCCGCGGGCAACACCTGCAAGAACTGGGGGACCCCGACGCAGTGGTTCAGCCCCGAGGGCTACACCATATACAACTGCCAGTGGCCGAGCCCGACCTCGGGCATGTTCCCGGCGAAGTACTACCACCAGTGCTGGATCGGCAACTGGGAGGGCGAGGACTCGCGCAGTTGCTGGCTGCACGATGACCTGGCCGACTTCAACACCGAGAACGCCGAAGTGCAGAAGTACCTCATCGACGCCTACAACCGGTACATCGACATGGGCGTCGACGGTTTCCGCATCGACACCGCCATTCACATCCCCCGCGTCACCTGGAACCGCCGCTTCCTGCCGGCGATCTATGACCGGGTGAAGGAGAAGTTCGGCGAGGAGAAGGCCAAGAACTTCTACGTGTTCGGCGAGGTGGCCGCCTTCGTCAACGACAAGTGGAACCGCGGTTCTGTCAACCACTCCGCGCAGTTCTACACCTGGAAGGAGCGCAAGGAGTACAGCGCCGACGACGAGAAGGCCGCGATCGAGCAGTACAACTACGAGGAGCAGCTCGGTACGGGCAACCAGCCCACCAGCACCAACGCCCGCCTGAACGGCAACGATTACCACGCGCCGGACCACTCGAAGTTCTCCGGCATGAACATCATCGACATGCGCATGCACATGAACTTCTCCGACGCGCAGAACGCCTTCAACAACGGCAAGGACTCCGACGACAGCACCAACGACGCCACCTACAACACCGTCTACGTCGACTCCCACGACTACGGACCCAACAAGTCGTCCAACCGCTACGCCGGCGGCACCGACGCCTGGGCCGAGAACATGAGCCTGATGTGGACCTTCCGCGGCATCCCCACGCTCTACTACGGATCGGAGATCGAGTTCCAGAAGGGCAAGCAGATCGACTGCGGGCCCACCTGCCCGCTCGCCACGACGGGCCGCGCCTACTACGGCGACAAGATCGAGGGCTCCGTCAACGCGAGTGACTTCGGGGTGGTCTCCAGCGCGTCGGGACCCGTCGCGACCACCTTGAGCCAGCCGCTGGTCAAGCACCTGCAGCGGCTCAACCAGATCCGCCGGTCGATCCCGGCCCTGCAGATGGGGCAGTACTCGACCGAAGGCGTGACCGGGCAGATGGCCTACAAGCGCCGCTACACCAGCGGATCCACCGACAGCTTCGTCCTGGTCACCGTCTCCTCCGGCGCCACGTTCACCGGCATCCCCAACGGGAAGTACGTCGACGCGGTCACCGGGGACGTCAAGACCGTCACCGACCAGACCCTGTCGATCGCCGCCAGCGGCAAGGGCAACGTCCGCGCCTATGTGCTCGACCAGGCCGGCAGCCCGGCTCCGGGCAAGGTCGGAGCGGACGGGCCGTACCTCAAGTAGTTCCTTGAGAGATGGAACGGGGAGCGCGCGGTAGTGCGCTCCCCGCTTTCGTCGGTCCCGGCCCGTTCAGCTGTGCGGCGGGCAGGTCTTCGGTCAGGTAGCGCTGCACGGTGGGGCCGGTGGCGGCCACCAGGTGGTCGGGCGGGGCGGAGGCGACGGGTTCGAGCTTGAGGACGTGACGGATCACGGCCAGGCCGATGAGCTGGGTGGCGGCCAGGGCGGCCCGAGCGGGGGCCTCCTGTTCGTCGATGCCGAGGTGCTCGATCGCCGGCCGCAGGACCTGAGTGGTGAGGAACTCGCGCAGGAGCCGTGCGATCCACTCGTTGTTCAAGCTGGAGCCCAGCAACGCTGCGGCGGCGCTGCCGGCGGGAGAGTCCCAGATGTCCAGGACGGCCCGCACCAAGGCGTCGCCGAGCTCGGCGCGGGGTGCCGCCAGGACCTTCGGCATCAGGTCCGCCGGGTCGAACGGGGCGCTGACGCAGGCCAGGAAGAGCTTGTCCTTGGTGCCGAAATAGTGGTGAACCAGCGCCGGGTCGACCTCGGCGCGGGTGGCGACGGCACGGATGGAGGCGCTGTCGTAACCCTTGTCGGCGAACAGATGGCGGGCGGCGGCGAGGATCGCCTCCCGAGTGCCGGGGTTGCCGGGGCGGCGTCCGGCCCGGGGATGTGCCCCCGGGCTGTCGCGATTCACAGCAGTTTGTCGAGGGTGATGGGCAGGTCGAGGACGCGTTTGCCGGTGGCGTGCCGTACGGCGTTGGCCACGGCGGCGGCGACGCCGGTGATGCCGACCTCGCCGATGCCGAGCAGGCCGAGCGGTGTGGTGGGGTCGGGCTCGTTCAGGTAGTGCACGTCGATGTGGGGGATGTCGGCGTGCACGGGCACGTGGTACTCTGACAGGCTCGGGTTCACGATCCGGCCGTCGCGGCCGTCGACGAGGGTCTGCTCCGACAGGGCCATGCCGATGCCCATCACGATGCCGCCGCGCAGCTGGCTGGTCGCCGTCTTGGCGTTGATCACGGTGCCGACGTCGAAGACGCCGAGCCAGCGCGAGACGCGTACCTCCATGGTGTCGGGGTCCACCCGGACCTCGCAGAACTGCGCGCCGGTGGCCGCCCGCACCTTCCGGCGGCGTTCGAGCACGGTGCGGGCGACGAAGCCGAGCATGCCCGCCTTGGACTCGGCTTCCAGGTGGTCGCGGCCGGCCGCGGTCAGGATCTCGCCGTAGGTCTGGCCGCCGCCGGCGTGGTGGAGGCCGCCGTCGCGGGCCACCAAGTCCTCCAGCTTGTGGCCGCGCAGGGGTGAGCCGGGCGCGCGGCGGGCCAGGGCGAGGGCGGACTTCTTCAGCTTGGCGCAGGCGTCGATCACGCCCGCCGCCGCGCTGGCGGTCTGCACCGAGCCGATCGCACCGGGGCCGGGCGGCAAGTCGGAGTCGCCGTACTCCACATGGACGGACTCCAGCGGGACGCCCATCTCGTCGGCGGCGATCTGGGCCTGCACGGTCGCGGTGCCCATGCCCATCTCGTGCATGCCGCTGCGCACCACGAGCGTGCCATCGGCGCCCAGCCGGACGGTGACCTGCGCGGGCATGCGCATGGAGGGGTGGAAGGCGGTGGCCACGCCCATGCCGACCAGCCAGCGGCCGTCGCGCATGACGCCCGGCCGGGGGTCGCGCTCGCGCCAGCCGAACCGCTCGGCCCCCAGCGCGTACGCCTCCTTGAGCATGCGGTGGGTGAACCGCTGGCCGCCCACCGGGCCGCGCTCGGGCTCGTTGCGCATGCGCAGTTCGATCGGGTCCATGCCCAGTTGCCAGGCGAGTTCGTCCATGGCCGATTCCACGGCGAAGGTGCCGATGGACTCGCCGGGGGCGCGCATGAAGGTGTTGGGCAGCAGGTCGAGCTGGACGACGTTCTGGGCCAGGTGGATGTTGGGGGCGGCGTACAGGTGGTGGGAGGCCGCGGTGATCGGCTCGGGCATGCCGCCGATCCGGCCGGTTCTGGAGACGCTGGTGTGGATGAGCGCGGTCAGACGTCCCTGGGCGTCGGCGCCGAGCGCGACCCGCTGGGTGCTGGGGGTGCGGCCGCCGACGGTGTGGTAGACGCCCGCTCGGGTGAGCCCGAGCCGCACCGCGCGGCCGGTCGCCCGTGCCGCCAGCGCGGCCAGCAGGGTGCCGGCCCAGGCGCGCGACTTGCCGCCGAACGCGCCGCCGACGTGCGGGGACAGGATCCGGACCGACGTCTCCGGCACCCCGAACCGCTGCGCCAGGTGTTTGCGCAGCCAGGGGATGTTCTGCGCGCCCTCGTGCAGCGTCAGGTGGTCGCCGTCCCACACGGCGGTCGTGGCGTGCGGCTCGATCGCGTTGTGGTTGTACGGCGGCGTGCTGAAGCGCAGGTCCACCGAGACGGGCGCGGCGGCCAGCGCGGCGCGCGCGTCTCCCTTGTCGGCCCCGCTCTCCATGATCGGGATGCCCTTTTCCGGGACGGCGTTCGGCTCTCCGGCCGCGAAGTCCACCGTGGCGGGCAGCTCCTGGTAGGACGGCCGCACCAGCGACGCCGCGTACCGTGCCGTCTCGGGCGTCTCGGCGACCACGACCGCGATCGGCTGGCCGTTCCAGTGCACCTCATCGGTGGCCAGGTAGTTGACCGACGTGCCCGAGGCGATCGAGCTGAGGTCGAGGAAGCTCATCTTGGGCGCAGGCTTCATGGCCGGGGCGTTCTCGTGGGTGAGCACGTCGATCACGCCGCGCACCGCCCGTGCCGCCGCCGTGTCGAGGGCGATGATGCGGCCGCGCGCGATCGTGGCGTGCACGAGCGCCGCGTAGGCCAGGTCCGGGTAGGGGAACTCGGCGGCGAAGCGGGCCTGGCCGGTCGTCTTGGCCGGGCCGTCGCGCCGGTCGACACCCTGGCCGACGTACTTGGATGTACCGGTCGCGGGCTCTGTCTCGGCGTACTTGATGCTCATCGAGCTGCCTCCTCGTTCAGCTCGCGCAGCGTGGCCACGATGGTGGAGACGGCCAGGGTGGTCTTGAACGCGTTTCCCTGCCGTACGGCAGCAGCGGCCAGCTCGGCCTCGGCCGCCCGCCGGAAGGCCGCCTCGTCGGCGAGGCCGCCGAGCAGGATCCGCTCCGCCTCGCGGGCCCGCCAGGGTTTGGGGGCGACGCCGCCCAGCGCCAGCCGGACGTCCGTAACCGTGCCGTCGCGCACTTCCAGCGCCGCCGCCACCGAGACCAGGGCGAAGGCGTAGGAGGCGCGGTCGCGAACCTTGCGGTAGCGGGAGCGGGCCGCGGCGGGAACGGGCGGCAGTTCGACCGCCGTGATCAGGTCGCCGGCTTCCAGCGTGGTCTCGACCTGCGGGGTGTCGCCGGGCAGCCGGTGCAGGTCCGCCAGCGGGACGCGCCGCGTGCCGCCCACGCCGCGCACCTCCACCACGGCGTCCAGCGCGGCCAGCGCCACGCACATGTCGGACGGGTGGGTGGCGATGCAGTGCTCGCTCACGCCCAGGATCGCGCAGCCGCGGTTGAACCCCTCCAGCGCGTCGCAGCCGCTGCCGGGCTCGCGCTTGTTGCAGGCCGAGGCGGTGTCGTAGAAGTAGGGGCAGCAGGTGCGTTGCAGCAGGTTGCCGCCCACGGTGGCCATGTTCCGCAGCTGGCCGGAGGCTCCCGACAGCAGCGCCTGCGACAGCACCGGGTAGCGGGTGCGCACCCGCCGGTCGGCGGCGAGGGTGCTGTTGCGCACCAGCGCGCCGATCCGCAGCCCGCCGCCGGGCAGCTCCTCCACCGTGTCGTAGGGCAGGCCGGTGACGTCCACGAGGGTGTCGGGCCGCTCGACGCCCTCGCGCATCAGGTCGACCAGGTTGGTGCCGCCGCCGAGGAACTTCGTGCCGGGCTCGGCGGCGGCCTGGACCGCCGACTCGACGTCGGCGGCCTTGATGTAGGCGAACGGTCTCATCCCGAGACCTCCATGATCGCGTCCACGATGCCGTTGTAGGCGCCGCAGCGGCACAGGTTGCCGCTCATCCGCTCCCTGACCTCGGCCTCGCTCAAGGCGCCGGAGTCGGCCACGGCGCTGGGCATCCCCGCGGCGTGCTCGGCCAGCATGCCGATCGCCGAGCAGATCTGGCCCGAGGTGCAGTAGCCGCACTGGAAGCCGTCATGGCGGATGAACGCCTCCTTCAGCGGATGCGCCACCCCCTCGATCGTGGTGATCTCGCGGCCGTCGTACTGGATGGCCAGCGCCAGGCAGGAGTTGATCCGCACGCCGTCGGCCAGCACCGTGCACGCGCCGCAGGCGCCCTGGGCGCAGCCCTTCTTCGGCCCTGTCACGCCGAGCCGCTCGCGCAGCGCGTCCAGCAGGCTGACCCACGGCTCCACCTCGAGTGAGGCGACGGAGCCGTTCACCTTCATCCGTATCTCGGCCACGCGCTTCTCCTGCCGATCCTTGTCAATCGCGGTCCTTGCTCAGTCCTTCGCGACCTTCACCAAGCTATGATACTTCACTTGATGTTATGATTATCAGTGTGTCATGTTGAGGTTATAGAGGTCCAGAGGAGGCGCGGATGCCGGACACCGAGGGCCGCGTTCCCGTCGACGTCGTGGAGGCCGCCCTGCGGGCCGCCGAACGGCTGGGAAAGGACGTGGCCGACGTGCCCGTCCTGGCGATCGCCCAGGAGGCCGGCGTCTCCCGCAGCACTCTGCTGCGCCGCGTCGGCGGCTCCCGCCAGGCCCTGGACGCGGCGGTGCGCGCCGCCGGGGTGGACCCCGGCGGGCAGCGCCCGGTGCGCGAACGCGCGATCGAGGCGGGTGCCCGCCTGATCGGCGAGCACGGCCTGGCCGCGCTCACCCTCGACGCGGTCGCCACCGCCGCCCGCTGCTCGCTGCCCAGCCTGTACGTCACCTTCGGCGGCCGGGACGAGCTGCTGCGGGCCATCTTCGAACGCCACATGCCGCTCCTCAACATCGACGACGTGATCACCGGCACGCCCGCCGACCTGAGCGAGACCGTGAACCGGATCTACCTGCTGCTGGCCGAAGCGCTCACCCGCGAGCCCAGGGTGATGCCGGCCATGCTCGCCGAAGCGCTGGCCCGCCCGGGCGAGCCCGCCCTGCGCCGCCTGCTGGAGCACTTCACCCCCCGCAAGCTCACCGGCCTCGGCCTCGGCGGATGGCTGGCCAGCGAAATGGCCGCCGGACGCATCCGCCCGTTACCGCTGCCGCTGCTCATCCAGCAACTGATCGCCCCGGCCGTGATGCACTTCGTGCTGCGCCCTGCCATCGACCAGGTCCCCGGCTTCGACCTGCCCAGCGTGGAGGAGACCTGCGCGGTCTTCTCCGAGGCGTTCCTACGCGCCGTCGCCACCCCCGCAGCCGGGATCGAGCATACGTAGGCCCCACCCACCACCTCGCAAGGAGCAGACCATGACCGAAGCTCCACAACTGCCGATCCAGATGCGACGCGACGGGTTCGACCCCGTCGAGGAGCTGACCCGGATCCGCGACAGCGAAGGCGTCGTGCAGACGATGACACCGTTCGGCGTGCCCGCCTACCTGCTGTGCCGCTTCGACGACGTCCGCCAGATGCTGTCGGACCCGATCCGGTTCAGCAGCAACAGGCCCGCCCCGTTCACCCTGCGCGCCGGCAGCGAGATCAGCCAGGAGGAGCAGGCCCGGCTGCGGGCCGGCAACCTGATCGGGTTCGACCCGCCGGAGCACACGCGGCTACGCAAGATGCTCACCGCCGAGTTCACCATGCGCAGAATGCGCCGGCTCGAACCACGTATCACCGAGATCGTCGAAGCCGCCCTGGACGACCTGGAGCACGCGGGAAAGCCCGCCGACCTGGTCGCGCACTTCGCGCTGCCGGTGCCGTCCCTGGTGATCTGCGAACTGCTGGGCGTGCCCTACTCCGACCGCGGCGAGTTCCAGGCCCGCTCGGCCCGCATGCTGGACATGTCGTCACCGATGGAGGAGCGGCTCGCGGCATCGCAGGAGAATCGCGCGTACATGGCCGGCCTGGTCGCCGAGGCGCAGGCGCGACCCGGCGAGGACATGTTGGGCATGCTGGTCCGCGAGCACGGCGACGACCTCAGCACCGACGAGCTCGTCGGCATCTCGGGGCTGCTGCTGATCGCCGGGCACGAGACCACCGCCAACATGCTCGGCCTGGGCGTCCTGGCCCTGCTACGCCACCCCGACCAGCTCGCCATGGTCCGCGACGATCCCGCCCGGATCGAACCGGCCGTGGAGGAGCTGCTGCGCTGGCTGTCCATCCTGCACACGATGCCGCCCCGCATCACCACGACCGACGTGGAGATCGCCGGACAGACCATCCCCGCGGGCTCACTCGTGACCGCCTCCCTGCCTGCCGCCAACCGCGACCGCGCCTTCATCGACGACCCCGACCGCCTCGACATCACCCGGGGAGACCTCGGCCACCTCGCCTTCGGCCACGGCGTGCACCACTGCCTGGGCGCGCCGCTGGCCCGCGCGGAGATGCGCATCGCCTTCCCCGCCCTGTTCCGGCGCTTCCCCCGCCTCGCCCTGGCCGACCCGTTCGAGGAGATCGAGTACCGCACCTTCAACGCCATCTTCGGCCTGAAGTCACTGATGCTCACCTGGTGACGAGGCAGGCGCGGGAGGAACTCTTTTCGCGTCTGAATCAACGGGCTGTGAGCAGGCGTTAAGAGAAGACGTGATGATCGGCGGGACGGCGTATCGGCGAGGCCGCGTCCAGGGACGACGTCGGCGGTGGCACGTGCCGTGTCAGGTGGAGGGGATGCGGATCACACGGTCGTCGTCGGCGGCAGGCCGCCCGCAAGATGGCCACGATCGCGTGGAAGGCCGGAGGGTCTTCGGCTAGTACCGAAGAGCCTCCGGCCGTCTCCCGTGACGGCATGTACTAGAAGTCGAACTCACCCTTCTTCGCACCATCGACGAACGCTGCCCAGACCGACGGTGAGACCACATACGGAGCGAGATCGAGGCGCTCCGTGTCGCGCAAGCCCACCCGGCCGTCAGGCAGGGGCGCCACTTCCAAGCAGTCACCGCTATCGCCAGAGCGGGTGGCCTTCCGCCATGCAGCGTTCTTGAGAAGTTCTTCGGTCAGTTCGTCCATTTCTCTGCCATCTCCCTTATGAGCTGCAGCGAAGCTCGACGGGGCAGGGCTTCGTTGTGCAGCATCTCGTACTTCAGCCTGACCTCGCGGACGCGTTCGCTGTCGGCCGTGATCTGGCCTGTGATGATGGACTCGAGGTAGACCATATCTGGCATCCCTGGCCCGCCAGCGAGAATGAAAGCTCCTTGCAAGCCGGTGGTCAGCCAGGAGTTGTGCGGGAGCACGCGGATGTTGATGCGGGGGTGCTCATCCAGGGCGGCCAAGTGAGCCATCTGCTCGGCCATCACCGCCTCACTGCCGGTCGGTCGGGTCAGGACTCCTTCATCCAGTATCGCCCAAAGGGTAGGCCCCCTGTCACGCTGAAGTACACGCTGGCGTTCCAAGCGTGCGGCGACATTGTGTTCGACCTCGTCAGGGGTGATGGCGGGTCTGCCGCTGAAGATGGCTCGTGCATACTCCGGAGTCTGGAGCAGGCCAGGAACGATCAGTGGCTGCCAGGTTTGCAGGGTGTCTGCCTGCTGTTCGATCTCCGCCAGTTGAGCCAGCCAGATGGGCCATCGGGTGGCGTATTCGACGGTCTCGCGCCAACGGGCTAGCAGCCCGCCATCTGCTCCAAGTGCAGAGTCGGCGGCGCGGACGAAGTCTTCATGCGCTGGGCGCTCTCCACGCTCGACCATGCTGATCTTCGATACCGACCAGCCGAGCCTTGCAGCGAGTTCCTTTTGCCGCTTCCCTGCCGCTATGCGGTAATCACGAAGATGGGTACCAAATTCAACCCTCGGCGCCTTCAGTTCGGCTTCCGGCTCGCTGTTATCCAAGGTAGAGAACTTTCCTTCCCGAGAACACACGAGAAACGCACAGTCGTGTGTAGTAGCACACCTGGTTCGTGTCTGGGAAGTGCTTTGCATTGCGACCATCACGCAGGTGTTTTCTGAGATGGTCTCCTCAGGCCAGCTTGGACCACGCCGTCCAACCACACAAAACGGCTAGCAGACGTGTTAATCATTGCGCGCATTCTTCACCAAAAGAAGCAGCCGGTGATCGGGAAGTAGCGAGGCAAATCCGGTGATCTATCCCATGACTCCCATCATCCACTTTGAGAAACTCGGTGTCACCCAGCTGCCGTGCAGCGATCAAGCACCATACCTGGCACGGCAGACGGTGCGCGCATGGTTGGGAACCGAACATGCCGCCTTCGAGATCGCAATGTTGGTGACCTCGGAGCTGGTCACCAACGCCGTGAAGTACGCCGACGCCACCACTGCTGACGGCCCCCCTGGGCAGATCACGCTCAAGTTGTCTCAGGACGAGTCCATCCTGCGGCTGGTGGTGACCGATCCCGGTTCACGCTGTTCGGCACCGGCCCGCATCCCGATGCAGGGGCCGAATCTGCATTCCGAGCACGGGCGTGGGCTGGCGATCGTGGACAACCTGTCGCGCGGCCGGTGGGGAAGCCACCGACTGCCCAGTGGTGGACACCGCTGCGTGTGGTGCCACCTCGACCGGGAGCCTACCCCGGCGCAGCTAGAGGAACTCTTCCACGCCCCGATCTAACCGGCGGACGAGCCTCGCCCTGGAGTTCTGGCTGACATCAGAGAAGGGAAGAGCTTTTGTGCGACGCCATCACCTGATCGTGCTCTTACCGCTGCTCGTCACCGCCGGTTTCGGCGGCTGGATCACCGCCTCCCCCGAAAGCGTGCCGCTCCCGGTCATCGTGGCCGTGCTCGTGCTGGGACCGAGCGTCTTCGTCGCCGCCGTGCTCGGGCACCAGTGGTGGGCCCGCCGCCGACAGAGCAACGACCGCTCCCTGTTCAGCCGGTGATCGCCTCGGCCCACGATCCCCACCTCACGCTTCTTCCCATCTCTCGTACAGGAAGGCTCTCCCATGTCCCGTGACAAGATGCTCTCCGCGCTGGCACTGCTCCTGACCGGCGGGTTCGTTGCCTTCGCTCTTTTGGCTCCCGCCAGCCTGACGCGGCCGGTGTCCCAGGCGGTACTCGGCGCCATCCTCTTCGGCCTCGTCGCAGTGATCGCGCGGAAGGTCTACCTCGCTCGGCGTTCGACCAGCCGCAACCAGCCCCCCGAATCCTGACCGTTCCAGCCCATCCTCGTGGGAGATCGTCATGCCCGAACCCGTCCCCGCCGACGTGGCCGAGCAGGCCGCCACCTACCTCGCCGCGCTACGAGTCTTGCTGAAGGAACGAGGCCTGCACGCCCGCCTCCTTACCCCTGCGAGGCTGATGCCGCGCCTACGGGTCATCAACCCTGACTGCGCCTCGCTGTGTGAGATGGTCACCGCCGCGCCGCTCGATGGCGAGTGGAGCTTGTGGTGGTCCTGGGCCGAACAGATCACCGGTGTCGATGACATGGCCGCCGCTGTCGAACGGATCGGCCACGTGCTGACCCCGGCCGTACCGGCCGCCCGCCTGACCCCACAGGCCTAGACCCCCCAGGGCGCGTGGCCCACCCGGGGCGCGAGCCCGGGAGGCGTCCTTCGCCGCCGCCGTACGGCGTCAGGGCACGCACCCCCGACCCGACCGGCCGGCGCCGGACGGTCCCGAGCCCTGTCAGCCACAGCAGCTGAGCGGGCGGATCCCTGTGGCTGACAGCGCCCTTACCCGGCCACGTCCGAGAAGCCGGGTGAGGGTACCCCCGACTTCTCGCGAGCATGCCGGACCGGGCCCAGGCGGGCCGGTGCGCTCCCGAGATAGCGGTGACCGCGAACGCCTCACGCGCGAGCGCGGACGCGGTCGCCTCAAGGTGGCCGGCCGGAAGAGGACAACGGCCAGCCACCTCCCGAAGGCGATCACGGCGGGTTCCCCCGTCCGCCTGATCGTCGCCAGGGCGGCCCCTTACGGGGAGGAGAGCGTCGCGGCAGCGGAGGCCGTGACGCGAGGGGCCGCCCACCCCCGCAATCGTCCGGCGGCAAGCGCCTGCCTTCCCAAGGATGCTGCCGCCGGACCCGGCCTTCGGGAAGGCGTCCGCCGTGGGTCACGAGCAGCGGCCGGGCGCATCATCCCCGCCCGAAGGACCCGACTTGCGATGAGAAGTGGAAGAGAGCGGAGGCCGCTCCCCCTGTGCGGCTGACCGGCCTCCGCTTACATCTCGTCCTTCCTGCCCTGATGAGGCGATACAGCTAGCTGGTTGGCCTGGTCGGCAGGGGCACTACTGACCCACCGGCCTGTCCCACCTCGGCGTTGGACCGGGTTCGGGTTGTGCTCGGCCGGGGTGAGACCGGCCGGGGCGCGGGCACCGGCGATCCGGTCAGGAACGCGGCGGTCGCCTCGGCCGCGGCTGCGGCGGCTTCGGGGTAGACGCTGGTGTAGGTATCGCGGGTGAAGGACGCGGTCTTGTGCCCCAGAGCCTCCTGCACGAGCTTGATGTCCACCCCGGCCGCCAGCATCGCGGTGGCCGCCAGATGGCGCAGGTCGTGCAGCCGGATCGGCGGCAGCCCGGCCTGGTAGCAGATCTGGTAGAAGCGATCGGTCACATGCTGGGGGTGCAGCGGCCGGCCGAGCTCGTCGCTGAAGACGAACCCCGACTCGGCCCAGTCCTCGCCCGCGGCCAGCCGTTCTTTCGCCTGCCGCGTGTGGTGTTCCTTCAGCAAGGCCATGCTCTCGGCGTCGACGGCGATCTCGCGGTCGCTGGAGTCCGTCTTCGGTGTCCCTTGGATCGGGTCCCAGCCGAGCTGGGTGATCTGCCAGTGAATCCCGATCCGCGATGCCTAGTGCCGCATCAGGCAATGTTTGCCCCGTGTGACGCGTAAGGTATTGCTTGATCATCAGGGTCGTTTCGTGGGGGCTGGGCGTGATCCGCTATACCGATGACATCGCCGAGGTCGGTGAGGGGATGCTGCGCGGGTTCTTCGTCGGCTGGCCGCGGCCAGCCTCGCCTGCGCAGCACTTGGCGGTGCTGCACGGAAGCTTCCGTGCGGTGGTGGCCATCGACAGCACCGCTGGTCGCGTCGTCGGTTTCGTAACCATGATCAGTGATGGCGTGCTCACCGCGGCGATCCCCTGGTTGGAGGTCCTCCCCGGTTACCAGGGCCGGGGGATCGGAACCGAGCTGATGCGCCGCATCCTGGAAGGCACGGAACGGTTCTACTCGGTGGACCTGCTGTGTGACGCACCGCTGCAGCCCTACTACGCCCGCTTCGGGATGGTCCCCCTGCCCGGGGCGGCCCTGCGCCACCCCGCGGCCCTGCGCGGCCGCGCCATTGCAACGCCGCATGCGCAGAATGCTGGTGCGCCCAATCGGGAAGCGCCAGGCTGTGCGGGTGGCGGAACGAGTAGGGGTTCGTGCGATCGATGACGACGAGGGCCGGCGGCTGCTGCGGATCATCCGCAGACGCACCGGCTCGGTCGTGACTTGGCGGCGCGCGCAGATGGTACTGCTGTCCACACAGGGCATGTCGGTAGCGAAGATCGCCGAGGTGACGTTCACCAGTCCGGACCGGGTCCGCTATGTGATCCACAACTTCAATGACGACGGTTTCGAGGCTCTTTACCCGAAGTACAAGGGCGGACGGCCCAGGACCTTCACCCTCCCCGAACGACGCGAGATCAAGAAGATCGCCAAGTCCAAGCCGGCCGAGCATGGCCTACCGTTTTCGACCTGGAGTCTGGCCAAGCTGGCCGACTTCCTGGTCGCCGAGGGGGTGATCGACGACATCAGCCACCAGGGCCTGCGCATCCTGCTCCGCGAGGAGGGCGTCTCCTTTCAACGCGTAAAGACCTGGAAGACCTCCCGTGACCCGGACTACGCCGCCAAGAAGGCCCGCGTGGAGCACCTCTACGCGATCGCCGACGGCGAGGTCATACCCGAGGACGGCGAGCCCAAAGTCGTCTTGTGCCTGGACGAGTTCGGCCCGCTCAACCTCCAGCCCCATCCTGGGCGGCAGTGGGCCGAGCGCGGAGGGAAGCACAAGGATCCCGACCGTGAGCCCCGGCCCCGTCGGCGGGCGACGTACACCCGCCCGCACGGGGTCCGGCACCTGTTCGCCGCCTACGACCTTGGCAAGGACAAGCTCTACGGGCACATCAAGCCGAGGAAGAACCGCGCTAGGTTCCTGGAATTCTGCCGCTACCTGCGCAGCCTCTACCCGTCGGAGGTCCGTATCGCGATCGTGCTCGACAACTTCTCCCCACACCTGACCACGACGAAGGACACCCGGGTCGGCGACTGGGCCGCGGCCCACAACGTCGAGCTCGCCTACACTCCGACCAACAGCTCCTGGCTCAACCGCATCGAGGCTCAGTTCACCGCCCTGCGCTACTTCGCCCTCGACGGCACCGACCATGCCAGCCACAAGGAGTAGGGCAGCATGATCCGCCGCTACATCATCTGGCGGAACAAGCACGCCGCCGACGAACGCCTCCGCGAAGTAGTCGACAGGGCGAACGTTGCCTGATGCGGCACTAGTAGTTGACATCCGGCTTGCGGATTCCTACGCCCTCCCCTCGCCGCAGCCCGCACATCGCATACAGCCGGTAGAGCGCGAACAGGCGGTCGTTGCGTGCGTAGGCGAGAAACTGCTGCAGCTGCTGAGGTGTCCACACCATCACCGGTGAGGGGCGGGGCGCGCCGATGTAGGCGGCGACCGGGTCAACCCGTTTGCCTCCCGTGGCCCGCTTGAGCCGCTTGAGCCGCTCCAGATGGCCGGCATGGTCGGCACGCCGCTGAGTGACACGCTCCTCCGTCCAGACGACCGGCTTGGGCCGGGTCACCGCGGCGAGCTCGACAACAGCGGCGGGGTTGAAGTCCAGCAGCCGATCCTGCCGGATCGCGATTTTGAGCGCGTGCCGCAGCGTCGCCCGGATACGGTGCATCGTCGTCGGGCCGACCGGACGCCGGTATCGCACCGCCTGCACGCGGGCGGGGTCGCCGCTGGCGCGTTCGGTGGCGATGATGTCGTTGAACTCCTCGATCGCATCGAACATGCCCGCGATGTCGGACACCCGCAGCCGGTCCAGCCGGACGTCGCCCAGGTACGGTTTCAGGTAGAGCCGGATGTGGGACTCATAGGCGCGTTTGGTGGTCGGCTCGATGGCGCGCTTGCGCCCCAGGAACTCCTCCAGCCACTCCGCGACCGTGACGTGCCGGTTGAGGTCTTGGCGAGTGCGGACCTTACGCCGCACCTCTTCGGTGTCGGGCAGGCTTTTGGTGTCCTTGAGCATCGACAGCATCAGCGCGGTGATCTGCCTGCGCACCGCCGGGTCGGGGTCGAGGGCGAGCAGGCCGCGGGCGTGATCCAGCCCGCCTCCGCCTCCTCCAGCGTGGCGAACCCGCGCCGCCGCAGTGGGGTGCGCCGCCTGCCGTCGGCGTGCGCGGGCAGCTCGAGCTGGTAGGCCCACGTGCCGTGCGTTGAGCTCCACCGTCGGCCGCCACTGGCGTGGCCGGTGCGCAACTTCGGGCAGGTCTTGCTGATGTTCTTGCCGGTCTCGGGGTCGACGCAGGCGCAGATCTTGAACGTGGTGCCCTTGGCGACCTTCGCCTCCCTCCCTGCCGTCATGGCTGTCTGAGACGCGATGTCTGAGGTTGCGCCCATCGTGGTCATCCTTCCTTTCCTGCCGGGTGGCTGCTGCTGTCCGGCCCGGTGTGATCGACTTGCTCTGCTGGCGGGTCGAGTAGCGCCCGCAGCCCGCGCACCGGCACGGCGTACCTGCCGCCGATGCGCAGCACCCGGCAGGGGAACTCGCCCGCTTTCGCGAGCCGGTATGCCTTGGTGCGGCCCATGCCGAGCAGCCGCCCGGCCCTCAGCAGGCTCACCACCTCCGGCCGCTCCATCGCCTCGGCGGGCAGGGGCTGGTTCGGGGTTGTGCTGGTCATGTGTCACCTCCATGCGCGTTGATGGACAGGGGCCGATCCGTACCGCGCGGGGATGCGCGGCCCCGTCCGGCAGGTGCGGGCTGTGGTGGGCGCTACGCCGCCGCCCCGCCCGCGTCCCGTCGCGGAGCCGGGGGCGGCCGTCCCGTGGACGACGGGGCGGTCACAGCCCCGGCATGCCGGGGTGCGGGGCGGGGTTGGTGGCGGCGGTATCGACGCCCACCTTCATGGCCCGTGTAGCGAAATCCGCAGGTCAGGGCACGAACCCCTGTTCCTGGCCCGAATCCGGGCCGGGAACAGGGACGACTGACGTGTTACTCCGGCTCGCCGCCGTCTCGCAGGCCCGAGATGTCCCCCGACGAACCCTGGAGTTCCTGCTGAAGATCCTTCGGTCTCCGTGAACCCGCGGGCTCCGCAAGCGCGCGGAAGATGAGCAGGTCTTCATGAGCTATGGCGTGGATCGGCAGGCCGCGCGCCCATGCCTTGCGTGCCTCGTGGAGCTGGAAGAACGACGCTCGGTTGAGGAGGTGGCCGTCGCCAAGCCCGCACAGCAGGCACACGATCCGGTCGGCGAGCACCAGCCCGGCTTCCTGAGCGATCTGGTGGACGTGGCCGGGCAGATCGACCAGCTCGCCCCGCACCCGATACGGCCGCACGGTGATCGCCGCCACCCCGCCGGGGCGCAGCAGTTCCTTACATCCGGCCAGGATGCGGCCGAACCCCTCCAGCAGCGCCGGAAGTTGCTGATGGGCGAGGTTGCCACGATCGGCCGAGTAGTGGTGGTTCCACTTGCGCACGCCCGGCTCGCCGGTATCGCGCGTGGAGCGGATGTGCCCGTGGGTGTGAGCGCCGTAGGGCGGGGAGGTGAGCACCAGGGCCGCCCGCCCGGCCAGGTCCGGCAGCAGCCGGGCGATGTTGCGTGAGTCCCCGGCCACCACCCGGCCGAACCCTTCGGCTCCCTGTTTCCTGGCGTGGGCGAGGTTGGCGACCGCCAGCCGCGCCCACTGCTCCTCGTACTCCACCCCCGCGACGTGCCTGCCCAGATGCGCGGCCTCGACCAGGGTGGTACCGATCCCGCACATCGGATCGACCACCAGCTCCCCCGGCCGGGTGTAGGTGCCGATCACCCGAGCGGCGATCGAGGGAAGCATCTTGCCCGGATGCCCCATCGACTCCGGCAGATACCGGCCCCGCCGCTGCACCCGCGACGGCTGCTGCCCGGTCGTCCACACCGACGTCGTCACCTCGGCCATCAACGACCACCTCCCACCGGGGCAACGCCCCTGGCAGCGACTGGCGAAGCAGTACTGCCCGCCGGAGGTGTCGTCGGTTCTGGCGGCTCGGCGAGCCCTCGTGGGCGGGTGAACAGCAGCACGTCCGAGTGGACGCGGGTGCTGGCAGGCAGTCCGGCACATGCCGGAAGTTCTTGGAGGGTGGCCAGGCCGTGACGCAGGTGGTCCGGTTCGATGTGCTCGCCGCGAGCGGGCTGGTGCAGGGCGATGATGTGCTGCAGATACGCCAGCCCCGCCTCACACGCTTGGGCGATGATCTCCGGCAGCGGATCGACCACGCGGCCGGCGCGGTGCAGGCCGGTCACCACGGCCAGATGCCCGCCCGGCTTCACCAGCCCCGCCACGTCGGCGAGGTCCAGGACCTGCGCCTCAGCGCTGGAGTCGGGCCGACCACCCGCGGCGAGCGGCTGCGGGCAGGGCCGCTCGGCCACCACCAGGCTGCCGTTCCCCGCCAGGTCGGCCAGCATTGACGGCCCGTCGTCTGCGGGGTCGGTGACGCGCAGGTCGGTGACTTCCAGGTCGTAGCCGGGGTGGGTGCGCGCCAGCCGGGTCCAGATCACCCCCGCCCGACCCGCGTCGGTGAAGACGGCCACCGGCAGGCAGCCCGCGGTCAGCGCGGCCGAGATGACCTGGTGATCGGTGGCGCCCAGATGGATGACGCTCTCGCCCATGCGGGCGCAGGCGGCGATCAGATGACGGGCCAGCGGACCGGAGACCGGGTGGCAGCAACCCGCCTGGCAGGTGGCGGCCGTTTCGGTGTCGGCTGCGGCCAGCCACACGGTCAGCGGCAGATGCCCTCGTGAACGGTCTTGCACGTCGCGGCTTACGCACAGTTCCCGAAAGAGATCGGTAGCTGGGGCGGAGGTGCTGGACGAAGAGGTGGTGGTCGGTTCGGTCATGTGGGTGTGGCCCGAGTACCGGGTCAGCGATCCCTGTCACTGATCCAAATACCGGCCCGAGAGCCTGTGTTAGGACAGGCCGTCAAGCAAAAGTTCGACAAGTACTTGCCGCTACCATGTGGCTCCGCCATGTGCGCGTGAACACCTCCGGTTGCTCTTCTCTGCGCGCCCGTCCTCTGGCAGGGACGGGCGCAGCCTCCGGTGAACACCAGGGCTTCGAGGACGTACCCCATCGGGAAGAGCGCATCTCCGCATCTCAATTCCGCTGCTCACCTTCCGTATTCGTCCTGTCACGCTGATACTGGTGTGCTTGCGGGTCGGATACCGAGGCGGGTCCGGCCCGTACGGGCGGGCTGGACATTGGAGGGGCCCAGTCCGTTCGGGGATGTGCTGGCCTGGCCGCCTTTCACACCGGGCCAGCACATACGCCCCACCATCGCCGATGATCCCGCATTCGATCTGACGTTTCCGCAGGTCACAGCGTTCTTGTGCACGTGCCGTACACCCTTCGGGCAGTGTCCGTCGCCCGCCTTCATCCCGGTTGGCCACCACCTCTCGGCAGCATCGGCCTAGGTTGAGATGACACGGTCCCAGCCGTGTCATCGGGGGTGGTTCACATGGCAGACCGGAAGGATGAGCTGGCCGAACGCCGCTTCGCCAAGCTCGTCGACCAGCTCAAGGCGATGATGACCGCCGGTCTCAAACCGGAGTACCGCGGCTTCTACGGCCAGCTCATCCTCACCCACGACGCGGTGATCGAGCTGGGAGAGCTCGCCGACCTGCGATGGGCCGCACGAGCAGCCGGACGCCGGCTTGGCTGGCGCGTACGCACTCACGTCGCCGACAACGGGACCCTCTTCATCATCGACGACCGGGACCCGCCCCAGGAGATCCCCGCCAGCTGGCAGGCCGTCGCGCGGCCGAGGCCGTCTCGGCCGTCATCACCCGCGTCCAGCACGAGGCCCGCATGTTTCGCACCAGCCAGCCCATCACCCGGCCGGACGACCGCGACGAAGGTTCCTGACCAAGCCAGGTGCGATCCCTCGGTTCGAGCCAGGTCCAACCGGTTGACGCGATCTTGACGCGAGATTTTCGACCTCATCCTGTTCCCGCAGGTCAGGCCGGTTTCCGCATGCAGAATCGCGTGATGCGGCTTCGCTCCGATCGGCGGGCACGGACCGCAGGTTTCCGGCGTTTTCGCAGGTCAGACCTGCTTCTGAAACGTGATCCAAAACTGGTGTGATCTTTGCCGTGCCCGATGTCTGATCATTTCTCGTCCGGTTCTTGCCCAGGGCCTTTGGCGGGATGGCGACGTCCGAACCGAACTCGTCCCTCGGGAGCGTCGCCATGTCTCACCCTTCGACCAGCCTGTCTGCACACCTCGCCAGCACAACCGTCAACAGCACGCCCAGCCACACCTCGGTCCGTCTCTCCTCGGACACCACCTCGACCACCACCACGTCGACTACCTCGGCCGTCACGACCACGAGTTCGCTGCCGCTGGACGTGGCCGGGCACGCGTTCGAGCTGCTCATGCGCGGCCCGCAACCGCTGGCCGTCGATGGAGCCGCGCTCGGGGAAGGGCTCCCCGCCCGGCTCATCCCGCTGGACGAACTACGGCACCTGCTGCTGCACCCGTCCTGCACCCGCACCACCCGCGACCACGTGTGGCGGCACCTCATCACCCAGGCCCGCACGCACCGCGGCGCGTGGATGGTCGCCGCCGTCGCACTCGCCCGCCCCATGCTGGGCCGCCTCGTCACCGCCCTGACCAACAAGACCCACGCCGAACAGAGCGGCCATCTGGACCGGCTCGCCCGCATGGACCAGGAAGACCTGGAAGCCGAAGTCCTGACCGCCTTCATGGAAGCCCTGGTCCGGGTGAACCTTGCCTGGTCGCACCCGCTGCTGCGGCTGTCACGGCTGACACAGTTCGCCGTGCTCCGGACCCTCGCCGTCGAGCCGCCGCGTCCGCTGGCCGATCCCGACCTGCTCGACCGCGCCGAGAGCGGGCAGCAGCCGCTCACCTACCCGGCCGGCCACCCCGACCTGCTGCTCGCCCAAGCGGTCGCCGAAGGGGTCATCACGCGGGATGAGGCGGAGCTGATCAGCTTGACCCGGCTGGAGGGCGTCTCGCTCAGCTCCTACTGCCGCCGCCGCGGCCTGCTGTACTGCACCACGCTCAAGCGCCGTCAGCGCGCCGAGAACGCCCTCTACCAGGCGTTTCTCAAGCGCACCCTGTAGCGATCGGACCGGCGCCAGCGCGAGTTTGTCAGCAAACACCACGCAAAATCCGCTGGCCGCCATGTCCTAACTCGACGCTTCGACCTGGTCTTTGGACAGGTGAAGGCAGCGCGGAAGATCGCCGAGCCCGGCAGCGGGACCCGTACCTGGTCACCGGTCCCTGTCACCCGGCCCAGCCCACGCTCCGCACTTTGAAGGAGGACGCCCACCCGGCCCCGCGCCGGGCCCGGCACCTCCGCGCCGCCCTCTCCCCCCACCATCGGCCCGCACCAGCGGCCCGCGCCGTCGCTCGCCCGCGACCGCGACCGCCGCTCGCTCCGCTCCACCGCTCTGGGAGGCAGCACATGATCCGCCCACGCCGCACCACTTCTCCGCACGCCCTCAGTCTCAAGATCTGTCTCGTCGTTCTGGTCGTTCTCGGCGGTCTCGTCATGGGCACCCTGCTCGACTACGTACTCGTTCATGCCGTCGCCTTCGCTGCCGCCTACGCCGACGTCACCGGCTTGGACTCGGTCAGCGCGGCAGCGGCTCCGTCCTCGCTGAACGCGGTGATCGACAACCTGCGCAACGTCATCGTCGGCCTCCTCGTAGCACTCGCCACCTTGTTCCTCACCGTCGCAGGCGTGCGCTACATCCTGGCCGGCGGCGACCCCGGCGAAGTCGAAGCCGCCAAGAAGGGCCTGCGCTACGCCGCTCTCGGCTACGGCATCGCCGCCCTGGCCCCGCTGCTGGTGACCATCCTCAAAGGCATCGTGGGCGCGTAATGCTCTGCCGCCATGAACCGGGCGGAGCAGGAAGGCGGCCGGCGGCCTGGCTGGTTCGGGCCTGCGTGAGCTTCCTGCTCGCCGCCACCGTAACCGGGCTCGCCACGCCTCTGCCGGCCCGCGCCGAACCCGCTCCGGCGCCTTCGGCCACCACGAGCCCGAGTCCGGCTCCGTCGCCGCAGGTGACCTGGATTCCGCCCGCCACCACACCACCCACAACGTCGCCTACAACACCGCCGGGTGAGGTGCCTGAGTGCGGGTGGATGGATGTCGGCTGCAAGCTCAATCAAGCGATGAACGGCTGGTTCACCAGCCTCGTGACCGACGCGATCAACCCTGCTTTCGTCACGGTCGGCAGTGTCCTGCTGGCCGCTCCGCCGCCGCTGATGCTGGAGCGGGTCCGGGAGCTGTCCGGGCATGTCCGGCTCGTCGCCAACGCGCTGCTGGTGCTCATGGTGGTTGCCGGGGGCGTGATCGTGATGGCCCACGGCACCAGCCCCGGCAACTCCGCCACACCGGGCGAGATCGTCCCACGCCTGATCGTCGCAGTGATCACGTTGAATGCCTCGCTCACGATCTGCCAGTACGCGATCGAGCTCACCAACGCCATGGTGACGGCGCTGCTCGGCGACGGCGTCGACGGCCAGCGGGCCGGGAACCTGATCGCCGCCAAGGTCGACGCTCTGATCAAGGACCCGACTGGCACCGTGCTGTTCCTCGTCCTGCTGATCGGCACCGCCGTGCTGATGGGGCTGCTCCTGACCTTCATCGGGGTCATCCGCGTCACCCTGCTGCTGTTCCTGATCATCACCGCGCCGCTCGCCTTGTTGTGTCACGCGCTGCCGCAGACCGAAGGGATCGCGCGCCTGTGGTGGCGTAGTTTTTTCGGCCTGCTCGCCATCCAGATCCTGCAGGCCATCGGGCTGATCCTGGCGTTCAAGCTGGTGCTCACCGATTCGGCCGCCGCCTATCGGCTCGCCCCCGCCACCCCCAGCACCGGGGACGCGGTCGAGGCGATGGTCCGGCCTACCGCCAACCGGGCGCTGGACGTCCTCATCTTGATCGGCGTCCTGTTCGTCCTGATCAAGATCCCCGGCTGGGTCGCCAAGACGATCTGGCAGCAGGGCCAGCCCACCATGCTCAAACGCCTCGTCAAAGCCGTGATCGTCTACAAGACCCTCGGCGCCGCCCGCAGCCTCGGCAAGACCGGCCGGGCCGCCGCTGCCCGCACAAGCGGTACGGCAGCAGCCCACCGGCACGGCCGTCCAGGCAATGGCAAGAGCGGCCCCGGTCGAAGCCCGAAGCCCGGCAGCCCAACTGCGCCTAAGCCTCCAACCGGCCCGAAGACGGGAGCCGCCATGCCCAACCGTTCGCCGTCCTGGCAGCAGCTCGAACTCCCGCTCAACCTGCCGGCGTCCACCCCATCCGCGCCCACGCCCGAAGCGGCTGCCGCCTCGGCGAGGCGGGCCCGGCAGGGCACGCAGCTCGCGCTGCCGTTCCCGGTCACCCGCGTTCCACGCCCACCCGCACCAGCGGGTGCTGCGCCGTCACGCACACCTTCGGCATCATCGGCGCCGTCGTCGGCGGCGGGGGCGCCGATGATGCCGTGGATTCGGCCCCGCCCGCCGTGGGTGCAGGACCGGCTACCCGGCATGCCCACCCGGCCGCCCCGCCCCGGCCAGCTCCGCCTGCGGCTCGACCCGCCACCCCGCCGCACCACCCGCGCCCAGCGCCAGCCTCCAGGGGAGACCCGATGAAGCACGAGGCAGAGCCGCCGCCGCTGCTGGCCCGCATTCCGGCCGACATCAACCAACCCGACAAGATCGCCTACGGGCTCACCTTCCGCCAGCTCCTCATCGTCGCCCTGACCGGCGGCATCGCCGCCGCCGTCTACTACCTGTTCCACCAGCTCCTGCCCGTCGTCATCCTGGCGGCGATCCTGCTCCCGCTCATCGCCCTCGGCCTCGCCATCGCCCTCGGACGACGAGATGGGCTGAGCCTGGACCGGTTCGCCCTCGCCGCCGTCCTGTTCGCCCGGACCTCCAAGAAGCTGGTCGCCGCACCGGACGGAGTCAGCGGGCCGCCGAGGTGGTGCCGCCTGCGCGGTAAGCTGCCCGTCCCTTTGAGGCTTCCGGTCAAGGCGATCCGGACCGACGGCGCGCTCGAACTCGCCGACGGCGGCGTCGCCGTCCTGGTCGAGACCGGCACCCTGTCGTTTCACCTGCGTACCACCGGCGAGCAGGCCGCGCTGGTCGGCGGGTTCGGCAGGTGGCTGAACTCTCTCGAAGCACCTGTCCAGCTCCTTGCGCGGGCCAGGCCGGCGGACCTGTCCGACCTCGTCCAGACTGTCGAGGCCCACGCCGAGGTCCTGCCGCTTCCGGCGCTGGCCCAGGCAGCGCGCGAACACGCCGCCTACCTGGCCGAGCTGAACTCAACGCGTGAGCTGCTGACCCGGCAGGTCCTCGTCGTGCTCCGCGATCATGCGCTCTCTGGCCGGGGCCGCCGGGCTGTACGGCGGGACGCCTCCGCGGCGGTGGTCTTGCGCCGGGCGGCAGAAACCGAACGCGCCCTGGCCTCACTCGGCGTGACCACCCGCGTCCTGACCGCCGATGAGGCCGCCCAAGCGCTCACCGAGTGCCTCGACCCCGGAGCCCGTCATCCCGCCGGACAGGCACTGTCAGACGAACTCATCACCTCGACCAGGAGCACGCCATGAGACTGCGCCGCCGTACCCGAGAGCAGCAGCCGAGCCCACTGACCCATCCCGCCGCTGTTGGCGTAGGTGTTCGCACCCTCACCCTGCCCAGCGCCGTGGCCGCGACGTTCGCCGTGACCGGCTACCCGCGCGAGGTCGGCGCGGGCTGGCTCGAACCCCTGCTCACCTGCCCCGACCACCTCGACGTGTCCCTGCACATCGAACCTATCCCGCAGCAGGTCGCCGCGATGCGGCTGCGCCGCCAGCTCGCCCGCCTGGAATCGGCCAGCCGCGCCGACGCCCAACACGGCCGCCTTCAAGATTTCGCCGCCGAGGCCGCCGCCGACGATGCCACCGACCTGGCCGACAGCCTCGCCCGAGGCCACGGCCGCCTGTTCAAGGTCGGCCTGTACCTCACCATCCACGCCCCTACCGAGCCGGAGCTGGCCGCCGAGGTCGAACGCGTGCGGGCGCTCGCCTCCTCGCTCCTGCTCGACGCGCAACCAGCCACGTTCCGCGCGCTGCAGGCGTGGACGACGACCCTGCCACTCGGCGTCGACTCTCTGAACCTGACTCGCACCTTCGACACCAGCGCGCTCGCAGCGGCCTTCCCGTTCACCTCACCCGACCTCGCCACCGAGGCGAGTGAGACGAGCGTGCTGTACGGGCTGAGCGCCACCGGCTCCGGCATCGTGCTGTGGGACCGCTACGCCCAGGACAACCACAACTCCGTCGTCCTGGCCAGAAGCGGCGCGGGCAAGAGCTTCTTCACCAAACTCGAAACCCTCCGCCTGCTCTACCAAGGGGTCGAGGTCGCCGTCGTCGACCCCGAAGACGAATACGCCCGCCTGACCCGCGCGGTCGGCGGCACCTGCCTGAACCTCGGCGCAGCCGGAGTCCGGTGGAACCCCTTCGACCTGCCCGCCAACCACGGCCCCCGCGACGACGCACTCTCACGCCGGGCGATGTTCCTGCAGACCCTGATCGCCACCATGCTCGGAGGCCAGCTCACCGCGCAAACGCGCGCCGTCCTGGACTCGGCGATCATCGCCACCTACGCCGCTGCTGGAATCACCCGCGACCCCGCGACCTGGACCCGGCCCGCACCCCTGCTCACCGATCTGGTATCCGCTCTTACCGAAAGCGGTAAGTCAGCCAGTTCTACCGGGGCGGAGCTTGCAGCGCAGCTCGCCCCCTACGTCACAGGCTCCTACCGCGAGCTGTTCGACGGCCCCACCACCACCCATCCGTCCGGACACCTGACCGTGTTCTCGCTGCGGGACCTGCCCGAGGAGATGAAAGCGGTCGGCACCCTGCTCGCCCTGGATGCGATCTGGCGGCGGGTGGCCAACCCCCGCGACCGCAGAAAGCGCCTCGTCGTCGTGGACGAAGCCTGGCTGCTGATGAAGGAGCCCGAAGGCGCGCGGTTCTTGTTCCGGATGGCGAAGGCCGCCCGTAAGCACTGGGCCGGGCTCGCTGTCATCACCCAGGACGCAGCCGACCTGCTCGGCTCGGAGCTGGGACAGGCGATCGTCGCCAACGCCGCCAATCAGGTGCTGCTCCGCCAGGCGCCGCAGGCCATCGGCGCGGTCGGGGACGCCTTCGATCTGACCGACGGCGAGCGGCAGTTCCTGCTCACCGCCGAGCGAGGCGAGGCGCTCCTCATCGCCGGCCCCGCCAGCCGAGCCGCCTTCCACGTCATCGCCTCACCCACCGAGACGGAGCTGGTCACCACTGACCCGCAGTTCCTGGCCGGACTCGAGGAGTCCTCATCCGTCCAGCCCGCACCCCCACCTCAGCCAACCAGCGTCACCAAGACCACGAACGGCCATGAGCACCTGGACGATGAGGAGGGCGACCCGCTGTGAACTTCACCATCACTGATCCTGAGAGCCCGTGCCTGCTGTGCGGGATCGACGAGCACGACGTCAAGGCTGCGCTCGACTTCCTGGCCGAACTGCCCGCGCGGCTGCCCGAGTTCGCCCTCGCCCACGGGCCCCATCTGCTCGCCGTCCTGGCCCTCGTGTGGGCGACGGACTACGCGGTGCGCTACCTGCTCGGCTGGGCCCGTCACGCCGACATGACCCCGCAGGCTCGGCTGATTGAGATCTCTTCGCCGCCGCGTAGCGACCCTGAAGGAGCGCTGGTGCTGTGGCGGCAGTTGGTCGGCCTGCTCCGGCCCGCCTGGGCACGGTTCTTCGACGGGCAGCCGCATCTGGTGTGGGAATACCACGGCAGCGACGCCGGGGTGCGTATCCGGCTGTGGGTGCCCGGCACCGTACCGCCCGGCATCGTGGAAAAGGCGATCCAAGCAGCCTGGCCCGGCGCGACCACCACCACCTCCCCCGCCACCTCGCCCCTGCCCGAAGGTTCGCAGGTCGCGGGCGGCAGGCTCGTCCTGGCCGGGCCCGAGCACTTCCCGCTCACCACCAGCCACGACCACGACCCCGTCCGATCCCTGCTTGAAGCGATGGGCGGCCTGCGCGAGGGCGAGCACGCCGTCGTGCAGATCCTCGCCCGCCCCATCACCGGCCGACGGCTCCGCCACGCCTACCGGGCCGCCGCTCACCTACGCGGAGGAGGCAGCCGCAACCATGTCGGCCGCTTCTTCGACGCCGTCCTCCCCATGCCTGCAGACAGCCGCGACCACCGGCCCAGCGAGCTGGCCCGCGACTATCCCGAACGCGCCGAACAGGTCCGCGCGATCCTCGCCAAGGCCGGACAGCCCCGCTACGAGGTGGCCATCCGGTATGCCGTCTCCACCAGCCGCCAACCCAGCGCGGCGACCGCAGCCCAGCAGCCGATGGACGTTCGTCCTGATGCTGCGGCTCCTTCCAGCCACGCCGTCGGGTGGCTACGAGGTCAAGCTCACACCCTGGCCGGCGTCTTCGCCCTGTTCACCGGAAGTCACCAGTACCTGCGCCGAGCACGCCTCTGGCGACCCGGCCACGCGATCAGCTCACGCCGTCTCGACCACGGCTACCTGCTGTCGGTCGCCGAGCTGGCCGCGCTCGCCCACCTACCGTGGGACATCGACGCCCCCGGCGTCACCCTCGCCGGAGCCCGCCCTGTCGCCCCCTCCCCTGCCGTTCCCCGCCACGCGGCCAGTGGTACGGCACGCATCCTGGGCGACGCCGATAGCGGCCCACAACGCCCCGTCGCGCTACCGGTGGCCGATGGGCGGCACCACACCCACGTGCTCGGCGGCACCGGCGTCGGCAAATCCACCCTGCTGGCCAACCTCGTCCTCGCCGACGCCCACGCCGGACGAGGCGCCCTGGTCATCGACCCGAAAGGCGACCTGATCACCGACATCCTCAACCGCCTTCCAGCACGGGCCGTGGGAAAGACGGTCGTGTTCGACCCGCAAGACTTGGCGCCGCCACCGTCGATCAACATCCTCGCCGGACACGACCCCGCCTTCGCCGTCGACTCCGTCGTCACCATCTTCCACAGATGCTTCTCCACAGCCTGGGGACCACGCGTGGACGACCTACTGCGCTCCACCTGCCTCACCCTCACCTCCGTCCTGGGCCGCAGGGCGACCCTGGGCGAGGTACCGAGGTTGCTGACCGATCAGGCGTTCCGCGCGCGGATCATCGCCAAGCTGGATGACGGGCTGCTGGGCGGATTCTGGGACTCCTACGAAGCCCTCACCCCCGCAGGACAGGCCACCGTCATCGGCCCGGTGATGAACAAGCTCCGCGCCGTCCTGCTACGTCCGTTCGTCCGGCAGGCGCTGGCCAGCCCGGACACCACAGTTCCCATCGGCAGGCTCCTTGACCGAGGCGGACTGATCCTGGCCCGGCTCCCCAAGGGCATCCTCGGCGACGATGCCGCCCGGCTGTTCGGCTCCATCCTGCTCGCCCACACCTGGCAAGCCGCCACCCGCCGCTCCGAACTCCCCGAAACTGACCGGCCCGACGCCTCGCTCGTCATCGACGAGTGCCACAACTTCTTGAACCGTGCGGCCTGAAAGTCGCTTGTAGCCAGTGAATTACCGGAGAGGAGAAGGTAATTCCCCGCTCAGTGGTCAATATGGGCGGGTCTCCTAAGGCGAGTGCGGGACTGGTAACGGACCCGTGCTAAGCCGCCTGACACAAAGCCCCAAGAGTCGATGGGCCATCATCGGCAACAGGGCAAGGAGAAGATCTGAAGGACGAACGAAAGTGAACCCTCGAAGAGGCCTCGTGAAAGTTGACCCGCGTCAATGGTGAGCATTCGGCGGGAAGGACCCGGAGCTGAAAGGCTCAGGTGGCAAAGAGAGGCGATTTTCTCTCTTTGCGTGACCACCACCGGTCCCGGGGTAAAGAGGGCGTCCTCCCAGATCGCAACTGGCACAAGCGGAACAGGAAAACCCCGTAGAGGTCCAGAACGGATGCGTTCTGGTAAGCCGACGGCAACGAAAGCAGAACTCCTCTGCGGGAGTAGGAAGACCCGAAAAGCAAACGCCGCTAGGGCGAAAGCCCAGGGAAAAACACGGAACCAGGCGCCTCAGCCTCCGTGCATAACCCGGCGGATATCGGACCGAGTGTCCGGGCCCGAAAGGGAGCCCACGCGGGTCTGGTGGGCCTTTGAAGAACCGAAGCAAAGAAACCGGAACCAGCGCCGGAGTTAGATACCGAAGGAGGAAGCAATGGCGGACGAAGTCGAAACAACAACGGCGGAGAAGGCCGGCGTGCCTTCGGGGAACCAAGCGCTGGACGACGCACGGTACTGGCACAGCATCAACTGGGCCCACGCCGAGCGCAACGTACGGAGACTGCGCCAGAGGATCTTCAAGGCGTCGCAGGAGGGGGACCTGAAGAAGGTCCGCAATCTCCAAAAGCTCATGCTGCGCTCGCGCTCCAACACGCTGACCAGCGTCAGGAGCGTAACGCAGCGGAGCCTGGGACGCCGCACCCCCGGGGTAGACGGGGAACTCGCGCTACGGCCGCAAGACCGGGGCAGGCTGGCCAGGACACTGGCCGAGCAGCCCGGGCCCGCGGCCAGGCCGGTGCGGCGGGTGCACATCCCGAAAGCGAACGGCAAGACCCGGCCGCTCGGTATCCCGGTCATCCGGGACCGAGTGCAGCAGGCCAGGGTGAAGAACGCCCTGGAACCTGAGTGGGAGGCACGCTTCGAAGGGCGCAGCTACGGCTTCCGCCCCGGACGCAGCTGTCATGACGCGATCGCCGCGATGTACAACTTCACGGCGGGCAAGAAGGCCCGGCGACGCTGGGCCTTGGACGCGGACCTGACAAGCGCCTTCGACCGGATCAACCACGATCGCTTGATGGAAGCCCTTGGCGGGTTCCCGGCAGCAGCCGAGATCCGCCGCTGGCTGAAGGCCGGTGTGCTGGAGCACGGACGATTCGCCCCGACCGATGAGGGAGCCCCTCAAGGCGGAGTGATCAGCCCGTTGCTGCTCAACATCGTCCTGCACGGCATGGGGACCGCCGCTGGAGACATCGAAGACGGCACGGTCAGACAGCGCTGGGTCGCCTGCGCTCCGGCTTTCATCCGCTACGCCGACGACTTCGTGGTGCTGTGCACCACCAAGGAGGAGGCCGAGCAGGTGAAGGAGCGGCTGGCGGCCTGGCTGGAGCCCAAGGGCCTGGCGTTCAACGAGGAAAAGACGCGCATCGTCCACCTGGAAGATGGCTTCGATTTCCTCGGGTTCAACGTCCGGCGCTACGGCGACAAGCTGATGATCAAGCCGAGTAAGGCGGCGATACAAAAGGTCAAGGACAAGATTCGGGACACGGTGAAACGGTTGCGCACGGCACCGTGCGACGACGTGATTCGTGCCTTGAATCCCTTGATCAAGGGGTGGTCCACCTACTACAGGGGCGTGGTCTCGACCGAGACCTTCACAACCCTGGATCACTACGTGCACTACCGCATGTACCGGTGGGCCAGACGCAAGCACTCCAGTAAGTCAGTGGCGTGGACTCGCGCCAAGTATTACGGGTGCTCCAACCCCGAACGGCAAGACAAATGGGTCTTCACTGACAAGGAGACCGGGCGGTACCTGTACCGATTCGCATGGACCCACATCGAGCGCCACGCCCTTGTTAAGGGCCGGGCATCGAAAGATGACCCGGAGCTCGAAGGGTACTGGAAGGCACGCGTCCGAAAGCGCAAGCACCCAGAGGCCGACAAGCACAACCTGGCCCTGGCTGCCAAGCAAAAGGGCCTGTGCCCGCTCTGCGGATTGGACCTGATCGCCGGGGCTGGCTACGAGCCGGAATCCGTCCGTGAATGGGCGGCCTGGTTCTGGGCCAGTTCCCGAACGATCAGAAAACACCACCTGATCCTCACATCCAAGGACGGATCCAGTAACTCTGCCAACCCCATGCTCATCCACTCGGAATGCCACCGGCAAAACCACGCCCGGAACATTCCTGACGGACCCAGGGAGACCCACCATGCGCGTCCATAGCGGCCTGCTTGAGCCGGATGCGGTGAGAGCCGCACGTCCGGTTCTGAGGGGGCCCTCGCACCCGAGAGGGGCGGGGGCTACCCGACTGCCCGGCCACATCAACGACGTGCTGGCTGAGGCGCGCGGTTACCGGCTCTCTCTCGTGCTCGCCCACCAGCACCTCGACCAGTTGCCGAGCGATCTGCGCGAGGCACTGTCCGCCGACGCGCGCAACAAGATCTACTTCAATGCCTCGCCCAAGGACGCCAACGAGTTGAAGCACCACACCGCGCCGCTGATCAGCCCGCACGACCTCACCCACCTGGGTGCGTACCAGACGGCCGCCCGCCTCGTCATCGACGGCCAGCAGATCTCCGCCTTCACCCTGCGCACCCGCCCCCTGCCCGGCCTGATCGAGGGACGCGCGGATGAGATCCGGCAGGCATCCCGCGAGCAGTTCACCCAGCCGGACGGCGCACTCCAGCGGCCCGCCCGCAGGCCACGCCGGCAGATCGGCCCCGCACCCGACCTGCGCACCGACCTGCGCAGCGAATCTCCCGGCCAGCACGAAGAACCCGCCTGACCCGCCACTCAGTCCACTCGCCCAGTACCGATCACCTTGAGGAGATTCCGCCATGCCAGCAGCTCGCATCCCGCTCGGCCTGCCACGCTTCGACGCTACCGCCATGGCCACCGTCGCCGCCCGGCTCACTCCCCGCGACTACCAGATCCTGGAACACCTCCTGCACCACCGTGTCCTGACCACCCACCAGCTCCAGCGGATGTTCTTCACCAAGCCGCAGCCCACCCGCCGCCGCCTGGGCATCCTGCACAAGCTGCACACCATCACCCGCTACCGGCCCTGGACCCCCTACGGCGGCTCCGCCCCCTGCCACTGGGTCCTCGGCCGCGCCGGAGCCGAACTCCTCGCCCTGCGCAGCCACACCACCGTCAAAGAGCTCGGCTACCACCCCGACCTTGCCATGTCGATCTCCGTCTCGGACAAGAGCGGCCACCAGATCGGCGTCAACGACTTCTTCACCGACCTGCACCACCTGACCCGCCACACCCCGGGAACTCGTCTGCGGGCGTGGCTGTCGGAAAAGCAGTGCGCCAACATCTGGGGCGGCCTCGCTCGTCCCGACGCCTTCGGCTGCTGGTCCGAAAACGGCCGCCAGATCGACTTCTTCCTCGAACACGACACCGGCAGCATGACCCTGGCCAAGGTCGCCGACAAACTCGCCACCTACGCCGACCTCGCCGAGGCCACCCAGATCACCACCCCGGTGCTCTTCTGGCTGCCCAGCCGGAAACGCGAAACCAACCTCCGCGCCGTCATCAAGGCCACCGAGACACCCATCGCCACCGCCGTCCAGACCGAACTCGACGACGGTCCCGCCGGGCCCTGTTGGCTCCCCCTTCCGAGCCAGACCGGGCAGGCACGCATGCGACTCGCTGAACTCCTCAAGGCGTGGCCACACCTTGTTCTTGGCCGCAGCCCACAGACTCCCGCCACCGCTACCGACGATGCCTACGACGACTCCCTCGACAACCTGTTCCCGCAACAAGACCAGAGCAGGTGAAGGCCGCCGCGGCCGGCGCCGCCCTCCTGCTGCTTCTCGTCTCGGCGTTCGTCGCAGCCGCCACCAGCATCCTGACCACCTCCGGAACGCCCGGTAGCGTCGCCTGCGCGGTTCCGTCCAGCACAGCGAGCAGCCAGATAGGCAGCCCGGTCGCGGCTCCTTCTGCACCACACGCGGTGCCGGTGCTCGACCTGAACGCCGAGCAGCAGGGCAACGCTGCGCTCATCGTCCAACTCGCGAAGGAGCGCGGCCTGCCCGCCCGGGCAGCCGTCATCGCGATCGCCACCGCCCTGCAAGAATCCCAGCTCCGTAACCTCCGCTACGGGCACCTCGACAGCCTGGGCCTGTTCCAGCAGCGCCCCTCGCAAGGCTGGGGAACACCCGAGCAAATCCTCGACCCCCGCCACGCCACCGGCACCTTCTACGACCACCTGCTCAAGGTGACGCGCTGGGAACAACTCCCCCTCACCCGAGCTGCCCAAGCCGTCCAGCGCTCCGGCCGCCCCGACGCCTACGCTCAGTGGGAGCCCCTCGCCCAACGCCTCGTGGACACCCTCACCGGGACCTGCGTCCCGCTCATCCCGGGCGAACAAGTCGCCGCCGTACTCACGTACGCCCACGCCCAACTCGGCAAGCCGTACCTATGGGGAGCCGAAGGACCGGCCGCCTTCGACTGCTCCGGCCTGACCATGCGTGCCTACCAAGCAGCCGGCATCACCATCCCCCGCGTCGCCGCCGACCAATGGAGACACGCACCACCCATCCCCGCCGGACAGGAACAACCAGGCGACCTCGCCTTCTTTCGCATGCAAGCAGACGGCCCCGGACACGTCGGCCTCGTCATCGGCGGCGGCCAGATGATCCACGCCCCCACCCGGCACACCGTCGTCCAAATAGGCCCGTACCAGCGCGAAGACCTGATCGGCTTCGCCCGCCCCCGACTGGCGGCCAGTCTCTAGTCGAACCGGATCCTCTTCCGGGTGCGCTGCCCGGAGGCGACCTGCCGGTCGGTGCTCGCCTCCAGCCGGTCCAGTACCGCCATACGCCGATCACGGCCGCTGGCCAGCCGATCGTCAGCAGACGCCTTCCGATCGTCGGAGCTGGCCTGCCGGTCTTCGGCAGCTTGATCCTGCTCCCGCTCCAGATCGCGCTCAGCGTCCAACCGCTCATCACGCATGCCCAGCAGCATTTTGCGAAGCTCGTCTCTGCCCTGACGGTCCTCGGCACGCTCGGCCGCCGCCAGCCTCCGCTCTCTGGCCAGCAGCCTCAACTCGTGCGCGACCTCGCCTCCATAATCGGCCAGGCGGCTCTGCCGCTCACCGGCTGCTCGGTCCCGCTGCTCGGCCGCCCGGTCGCGTAGCTCCGCCGCCCACAGGAGGTCATGCACACGCCGATCGTCCTCATCCCGCGCATCCTGCCTGCGATCGGCGTCATGCCCACGTTCGTCAGCAGCCTGATCCCGTTCTACAGCCGCGCTGTCCCGCCGCCGTCCGGCCTCATCGCGGCCTGCTGCAACACGATCCCGTTCCCGAGCATGCCGGTCACGGCGCTGCGCAGCCCGATCACGCCAGTCCGGATCCCCCGGTCGCTCCTCCTCAACGTTACACATAAGCAGCTCCACCATGAGACGATCACTCCCCGACCGTGACCGTCGTGAACACCTCACCCATGGTCCAACGATGGCGACCTCCACGCCACCATCCCCACCCGGTGTGCCATCCGATCAAGCACCCGCCCCGATGCCGCCCTTCGAACATGCGAGTCCATGACGGCTAACCAGTAGGTGAGCTGCACGTTTGTCTCCTCAAACCGCAGTCACGTACGGCTATGTAACCGATACTGTCCGGGAAGACAGGCAGCGGTTGTGCAGGTGAAGGAGACGCCTGGTGTGTGCGATGCGGTTCGCCCCGTCCCAGCTTGTGGTCAGCCTCTCCTACGACTTGAACAACCCGATGAAGATCCGCGCCAAGCACAAGGTTGCCGGCATGCTCCTGCTCGACCGCGACCACGCCAACCGCCTCGATCAAGGCTGGAACGTGCCCGGCGTCTACCTTCTGCTCGACCGTCCCGATGCCGAAGGACGCTGGGGAGCTTACGTCGGTAAGGCCGCCACCCCAGGACTGCGCCACCGCGTTCTGCAGCAGCTCAGGGACCGCGCCCACTGGTATCGGGCGCTGCTCGTCCGCTACGAGTCCAACGAGAATGAGACGCTCAACAGCAGCGAGGCCGGGTGGCTGGAAGGGCGCCTCTACGACCATCTCGCCAAGGCCGGGCAAGTCGATCTGCACAACCGCAACCGACCCCGCGACCCCACGCTGTCCGATGACGATGAGACCAGTCTGATCGACTACCTGTTGCCCATCGAGTCCGTACTGCGGCTCATCGGCCACGCCCTCTACCCGCGCCCGGCCGACGCCCCTGACGGCGGCGGCCCGCTCTTCAAGAAGATCGAACCCGAGCCGGAGCCGGACCAGCCCGCCCCCTACGTGAGCCCGCTCGGCCTGGGGCCGAACCCGTACTTGATGCGAGACCCACGCCCGAGAAGGTGAGGAAGAAGATCGCGCTCATCATGGCGGGTAAGCACCCTCCGGTCATGGGGAAGGGTTCGAGTAGGCGACCCTGATCCGGTGGTGCAGGAGGTGTGCCCCGGCCAGCACACTTCACTTGTGCTGGGCGGGGCATGCCACCTACGCCACCGGCTCAGGCGCTATCAGGCACGTCGTCTTCTTCCTCTCCTAGCGGTTCTTCTCCGCCGCAGATGCGGCAGGCGCGTTCCTCCTCGGCGGTGAGCACCACGGCGTGCAGCTCCGGCAGGCCGATCGTCACGGCCTTGCAGAGGCGGTGCCAGCCGTCGATGATCAGGATGCCGCCGGTCGGGACCGTGGCGGCGATCAGCGGCTCGGACAGATCCACCTGGGCCGCGTGCTCGGCGTCGATGGCGATCAGGTTGAGCATGGCCGCCCACCATTCGGTCATGATCAGCCCGTCCGGGGTTCGGCCCTGGGTGAGCTTCTTGGCGGCGGTGATGTCCCAGCTCCAGCCGAGCATCTGGAAGATCTCCAGACGCGAGTTGTCTGTCCGCTTCGGCTCCGGCCCGTTGGGGAGACGCTCTGGAGCGCGGCCGGTGCGGTCGCCGGTGGCGGCGTGGTGGGGGTGGGTCATGCCGTGGCCTCCTGTCCGGTCGAAGCAGTGGGGGTCTGTTGGCGGGAGCAGGCCAGCGCGAGTGTCTCGGCTTGGCTGAGGAAGGTGTGAGCGGCGTCGTGCCGGATCAGCGCCAGGCTGCGTTCGAGGTGGTCCAGAGCCAGTGCGCGCTCGACGTCCGCGCCGGGGCTCGGTGTGTCCGTCGCGGGTTCGGGTGGGGTGGGGTTGTTGGCGTAGGGGGCGATCCAGGAGATGAACCTGGCGATGGCCTGGGCAGGGCGCAGGCCGCCGCTGTCGGCGTGCTCGATGTGCCGGGCCACCAGCAGCCACCACGTGCACAGCGTGTGCGCGTGCAGGAGGTCGTAGACCTGCTCGGCGCTCAGCCGCTCGCCCCGGCCCAGACGCCGGAAGATGTCGTCGGTGTGATCCTGGCGGGCGCTACGAGCCTGCTCGATGATCACCTCCCATCGACTCGGCCCTCCTTCGGGTGGTGCGCCAGTAGCGGGAAGCTGCTCAGAGTTGCTCATGACCTTGGTGTCCTTTCCTTGGAGGTGTCGCCAGCGCCGCAATGCGCGCAGGCGATCGGCTGCTCGCTCATAGCGCTGCAGACGTCGTGGATGGCAGGGCCGGACCGTTGGGGTGGTCGGCGGGCGTGGCCGGGTTGGTTGCCTGGTGGATGAGGTGCTGAGTGAGTAGATGGCCGCTGTCGTTGAGGAAGTCACGGGCGGCCATGCGGGCGGCGTGGGCGAGGGCGTGATCGAACAACGTGCCGGGCCGGGTGGCCGGAGGTTCCCCAGTGAGATAGTGGCGGGCCCAGGAGCGCACCCGGCGTAGCGCGTGATCGGAGGTCAGCTTCTTGCCGGTGATCTCCTCATGCACCAGCTCCCACCAGGCGCGTGCTGCCTGGGCGTGGGCGGTGACGAACAGCTGCTCGCCGGTCAGCCGTTGCCCGTTCTGCAAGGCGAAGATCGCCTTGGCGGCCACCGTGTAGCAGGCGTGGCGGGTGGCGGTGATCTTCTCGGTGGTCAGCTGATCGCACGAGGGCCACGCCTTCTCGTCATGACCGGTGGCGCTGCCCGGCTGACGGGGCGGGGGCAGCGGGCTGGGCTGGCAGGGGTCATCCATCGGGTGTCGTCCTTTCGTTGAGTGACAGGCATGAGTGAGGGGTGGGGTCATGGGGTAACCGCCCGGCTGGCGGCATGCGGCAGCCACCGGGCGCGGTATCACGGACGACGCCTCCCGGCCGGGGCCTGCCCGGTCGTGAACGGGGCTGGAGAAGGTTCCCCGGCCGGGTGAATGTCGTGATCGGATAGGAGAGCCAGCGCGTCGGCGAGTTTCTCGGTCGCGTCGAGAAAGGCCCGGGCGCCGCCCCTGCGGGCCTCGGCCATGGCCAGGACGAACAAGCCGCCGTTGTTCACCGGGCGGGCGTTGATCAGCAGGTCCTGGGCCCGTTGCCGCACGGTGAGCAGCGCGGTCGCACCGTCGATCGGCTCTTCTCGGCCGTGGGTGAGGTCGGTGACCTGCTGCCACCACGACATCCGCTGGTAGGCGTAGGCGATGCGGCCCAGGTCCTTGTCGTGCAACGTGCCCTCCTCGTCCAGGGTGGCGATGCGGGTGAGTGCCTCGCTCAGTTCCCAGCGGGCGGCGTTGGCATAGTGAACGGCCAGATCTTCGAGTCGTCCCATGAGGACCTCCTTCGGTAAGCGGTTGATGACGTACGCGGCGCGGGGCGGGGTATCGGCTGCTCGCGGTTGTCCGATCCCCGGCCGGGCGGCCGGTGTGGCCGCCGATCCGTTCTCGGAGGGCGGGTCGCGTCCCGGCACGCCGCCGGGTAGCGGCGTGGTGCCCGGTACGGCCCCGCGCCGGGGCCGTACCGGATGCCCGGGACTACAGGTCAGGCGGTGGACAGCAGCCGGAACGCGCGGGTCTTGATCTTGGCGTGGTCGTGGTCGTCGAGCAGGGCCCGCTCCGCCCGCACGGCAGCCACGTCGCGGCTGCCGAACACCGGGCTGCGGTGGTCCAGCCGCTCGGTCACCGCGTTGTAGGCGGCCCAGCGGGTGTTGCGGATCGGCTCTTGCGTGGGCGCGTGGGCGAACAGGTGCTCCAACTGGCGCAGCGTCAGCTCGCGGTTCTTGCGCGCCAGGTCCTTCGCACCCGGCGGGATCGGGTACAGGACGTTGGTGAACTGGCGGAACTCGGCGAAATCCATCGGGGTCGACAGAAGCTTCTCGGCCTCGGCCGCGAACGCTTCCCCGTGCTTCCAGGTGAGCTTCAGCGCATCGCGGGCCTCGGCGATGCGCCCGGCCACGTTGCCGGTATGCCGGACGGTGAACTTCGAGGCGTGATTGGCCAGCGCGGCGCGTTCGGTGTTGGCGCACACCACCCGCACCGGGGTCGCCACGGTCACGAACGACCCCCACCCGTCATGCCGGGAGAACGCCGCCAGGTACAGATCGATCTGATCGAACCCGCCGACCATAAGCGGCTCGGGCAGCCGCATGGTGACGAAGATGCGCCGCCCGTTGTTCAGCGACCCGCCGGTGTCGAACACCGCCCCGGACTCATCCACCAGCGTCTGCAGGAACGCGGTCACCTCCTCGTTCTGCAGCACCTCATACTCCCGGCCGACCCGGCCGAGCCGTTCCGGCGCACCGGTGACCGGGTTGGTACGCACCACCAGGAAGTCCTCGTCCGTGGTGACCGGCTGTCCGGTGACGGGGTCGGTCACCTGACCGACCGGCACCTTGCGCACGTTCCACCCGGCGAGCTGGGCGTTCGACAGGAGCTCCTCGGCGGTCATCGGGCCGGGCGCGGTGTAGCCGAGCCCATGCCAACCGGGCTTCCCGGCGGCGGCGAACCCGGCCGAACCGTTGGCGAAGATCTCGATTTCGTGAGCCATGACAGGGCCTTTCTGATGTGTGGTTGTTGTGGTTGGGCATGCGAAGCGGACGCGATGGCGGTTGGGGTGGTGCGGTCGGTGTCGGCGCGGGCGGGCCGTGCGGGGCGGGCAGGTTGCTGTGGGCGTCGGTTGGACGACCTACCGGCCTGCGGGGTCCGGGCGGGCGGGCCGGTGGCAGGGCCGCCCGCCCGCACGCCCTGCTCAGCCGCCGTAGCCGTCGAGGGCGGTGTCGCCGGGTCCACCTGCCGCCTCGGCGCGGGCTTCGGTGACGCTCTCGGTGGGGGCGAGGGCGAACCGGCGGGGCCGCTCACAGGTCAGCTCCGCCTGTCCGAGGTTGACCAGCCGGTCCAACGCGTTGGCCACCGCACCGGATGAGGCGTCGAGCACCTTGCCGATCTCGTACGGGGTGAAGTCCTTGCCCGGGTACTCGAGCAGGTGGGCGTGCACCCGATCCCGCAACGCCCCCGGCCGCACCCCGCCCCCTGCCCCGCCGCTGGCACCGCCCGACCGGGCACCCGGCACGGCGCGGGCCGGGGCGGCGTCGATACCGGTCAACACCGCCCGGGCGTCACGGTGCACCGAGGCGACCTTGGCCATCGCCATCTCCAGGCACCCCAACGCCATCAGGGCGTTACCGTCGTCTTTGGCCAGGGGGACCCCGCCGAGCAGGTCGGTCAGTTCCGCCAGTTCGGCCCTGACGCGTGCCCACGCCGGATCATCCGTCACCGGCTCAGACACCGGCTCGGACGCGTCAGCGTCGGGGACCGAGACGTGTTCGCCGTGGTCCTGGTCTGCACCCTCATCGGGCGCTTCGTCATCGGTCAGCCCGTCCGGCTGACCATGTGACTCCTCAACCGGCCCCTCTTCGTCGCTCGGCTCGGCCACCGGGGCGGGGGCGGCCGTACCGCTGGCGGCCGGAAGCGTCTCCTCCTCCGATGCTTCTACGGTGTCACCCTGCGGGGTGTCAGCGTCGGGGGTGTCAGCGTCCGGCACGGCGGGTGCGGTGCCCGGCGTTTCGGCATCCGGGGTGGCCGGGGTGTCCGAGGCGGACGTGTCCGCTGCGGTGGTGTCGGTGGTGATCGGGTACCACCGGTCAGCGGCGCGGCCTCGCCTCTGACCGTCGTTCATGCCCGGCTCGCGGCGGGCGCGCCCGTCTGCTTCGAGCTGGTTGAGGATCTTGCCCGCTACCATCCGGCTCAGCCCGGCCGCCGCCCCGATCACCGTGGCGGTCGCGCCCGGCTCGGCGTTCAGCGCCGCCCACACCGCCTCCGCACGGGTATCGGTGCCCGCCGTGGGGTCGGTGTCCGGGGCGGCGGTGCTGGGGCGGTCAGGGGCGGTCAGGGGCGCGGCGTCGGGGGCCGGGACGGCGGCGTCCGCGTTATTGATGGCGGCGTCGGTGTCAGCGGGAATGTTTTCGGTGCCGGTGTTTTCCGGCGTAGTAATAGCCATGCCGCGTCCCTTTCCAGTCGCGTTCCCCGACCCCGTTCCGGGCCGGTGTTTTTGTTTGTGCGACGACCATCCCTCGCATAGATAACGACTGGCAAGCCGATCCGGGAACATTTTCCGTCACCGGAACGGCTGGAGAGGCTACCCTCATAAACAATCGTTGATCTGCGAAAACATCTCGAAGACGGATCGCCCTATCGGCTTGACATCCGTAGCCAGCCCGACTCTTCACGCATTTCACCGAACGACGGCGAACGACCCCTGATTGCCCGATTCCCGGTTGTGGAATCTCAGACACTAATGCGCTTCCGGGTTGACATTCATTCGCGATGGAGCGTCCATGGAATTAGGCGGTGAATCGCCGCCGAAAACGACCCGGGCTGACGCGCCGGGGAAACGAAGGGGAAAACCGCATGGCACCCACGATGGCCGCCGACGACATCACGGTGGACGCCGCCCACCTACGCGGCCTGGCCGCCTACGGCCCCGAATGGGCGCTCATGTGGGACGGACACGACGTGTTCGCCGCCACCGCCGACCTGGCTGATCACGGGGACGTTTTCGAGATCATCGACCACACCGGTTTCATCGCCGTCCACGGTCAGCACGCGCGGCACGGCCAACCGGACGGCCCCGCCGCCCTCGCTGTCACCGTCGCCGCCGTCATCACCGGTCGGGCCCGTATCCGCCTGCGGCAATGGCCGCGCACCGCCCACATGATGGCGGCCACCGGCCCTTACACCACCGCGCTACGCCCCTACGGCATCCATCGCCACCAGGCCAGCCGCCCCGACGCCGACGGCCGCCACATCACCACTGACTACCGGATCACCCGCACCGGTGTGACCGCATCGATCACCATGCCGTACGCCGCCGACTCGACCGCACCCATCACGATCACCATCACGGGTCCCCACCCCGGCGGCCAAATGACACACAGCGGGCCCATGTTCACGGTGACCGTGCCCCGCCAAACGCCGCCCGCCGCTGTCGCCGCCCTGATTGCCGCCGCCGGAGGCATCCCCCCACACACCGCCCCCGGCTACCGCCACGCCCACGACACGGGCTTTCCCGGAACCCCCCGCTACATCACCGTGGAACCGGCCGACGTCCGCGCGTTGGCCGCCCACGGCCCCGGCTGGGCCCTCATGTGGCACGACGACCACACCCAGCCCGTCATCAGCCGCCATGACCGCGACGACGACTCACTCCTCGAAATTTGCACCCACGAGGACATGATCAATTTCAGCAGCCACTACCCGGACGCCAACGGCGCAACCGGCGACCCCGGTCACCACCCGGACTATGACGCTATCGCCGCCTACCTGACCGACAGCCTCGGCGGCTTCGACCCCGGCCAGGACAACACCACCGCCACTATGGACGCCACAGGCCCCGCCGACATGAACGACACACATGCTCCGGCCTAACAACCGGTCCCCGGCATGGGAACGGCCCCGGCACCGCCCAGCAGCGGTACCGGGGCCCGCCCATGCCCCGCGTACAGCGCCCCATCACGCGCGATCACGCGGGCGGCGGGCGGCGGGCGGCGGGCGGCGGGCGGCCTCGAGGTCGGCAGGTTGAGCCCGGTGTCGCCGAACCACTTGCGCAGCAGGCGCGTGGCCGTCCAGATCGGAAG